>CBDTWX010000174.1:0-10240 GCA_965364305.1 uncultured Thermoanaerobaculia bacterium | reverse complement strand
GTGATGGGAGGACGCGAGTGTAGCAGGTGGTGGGGACGAGTCCGAACCCCGGCCTTTCGCCCGCCGAGCTTGTCCGGGTCTACGATCTGCCCCACGAAGCCGACTATGTCGACGCCTGCCACCTCTGTTATGAGGCCCGGTGCGCGCTCCGCGAGAGGTTTCCCGAACACCTCGGACCGGCAACCGTATATGGTACTGAGAATTCACCGTGAAGGAGGAAGTGATGAGCGAACCCGGATGCGCGACGTGCTCCTTTCGTGCCAAGTACGACGACAGGCCGAAGTCCTTTTTGGGACGGGTGTGGCGGTGGCATGCCAACTTCTGTCCGGGATGGAAGGCCTACATGAAATCGCTTTCCGACGACGAGAGGAAGACAGTCGTCGAGAAGTACGACTTCCCTGCAACCAAGTTCGCCTGAGATCGATCTCTATCTCGGGACGGTGATTCGCCGCCGACCAACATCCGAGAAATGAGGTGAACAATGAACCAGAGCCTTCATGTCGTGGATATCGAGACCTGCCTGGGCGACGGCATCTGCGCCGAGATCTGCCCGGAAGACATTCTCGAGATGGTTGACGAAAAGGCAGCCACGGTTGAAGACCGCGCAGACTATTGCATCGAGTGCGGGCAATGCGTGGCGGTGTGCCCGACCGAATCCATCACCATGCCGCGGCTACCGATGGAGGATTTCGAGAGACTGCCCAAACGGCCCTTCGAGTACGAGCAGTTCTTCGATTTCCTCAAGCTTCGCAGGAGCGTTCGGGTCTTCAAGGACAAGCCTGTCGAAGGGGAGGTAATTCAGAAGATCCTCGATGCGGCAGCGACCGCTCCGATGGGTTTCCCACCGCACTCGACCGAGGTTGTGGTGATCGACGATCGCGAAGAGCTCGAGTTTCTTTTGAAGGAGCTCGTCGAGGATTACTCGAAGACCCTCAAGGCATTCTCCAGCCCGATCGGCCGAGCGATTATCCGCCTCGCCGCCGGCGCCGAGAATTATCACTCGCTGAAGCACGACATCCTCGCCGTGGCCAGCCACGCCAACGATGTCTATCGCGAGAGCGGCGGCGACAATTACATGCGCGGGGCACCGGTCCTGATGATGTTTCACGGGAACCGTCGAGCCCTTTCCTACGAGCAGAACGCCCACCTGATCTGCCACCACTCGATGCTCGCAGCGCTCTCTCTGGGCCTGGGCAGCACGATTATTGGCCTCATCCCCCCCGTGGTGGACCGCTCGAAGCTCCTCCGGGAGCGCTACGACATCCCCAAGGACAACAAGGTCTGCACGTCGCTCGTACTCGGCTACCCGAAATACAGGTACCGCCAAGGTATCCGAAGGGATTTGGCGGGCGTGCACTATCACTGAACCGCTGATCCATCGGAGGGAAAATCATGGGCATTCGCGATCGCTGGATCAACCTCCTCCACCGTGCAGCGAGAGGCACCAAGAAGACCCGAACCTTGCTCACACCGATTGGAATCACGATCTTCGGCGCGTTTTCAGTCCTGTTCGTGATCGCCGCGCTGTGGTTCGATGACCTGCTGGATCTGCCGGGGATTCTGCCGGACGAGGCGGGGCTCCCGGTAGGGGTTCCGGTGATCGCGGTCGGCATCGCGATCACGGCCTGGTCGGGCTTTCACTTTCTAAAGGCCAGGGGTACGCCTGTCCCGTTCAACCCTCCTCAGGAGGTCGTCACCACCGGCCCGTACCGATACGCCAGAAATCCGATGCTCACCGGCGTTTTCTTGTTCCTCTTCGGCCTCGGATTCGTCGTCGATTCACTCTCCCTGGTGGTCTTGTTCACGCCTCTGTTCATCCTGATCAACGTATGGGAGTTGAAAGAGATCGAGGAGCCCGAGCTCGTGAAGCGGTTCGGCAACACATACATCGAGTATCAACGGCGGACCCCGATGTTCATTCCGAATCTGGGTCGAGGTCGATATTGAATCCAGGTTGCGGTGTGAATGTTCGCGTGAAGCCATCTGGCCGTCGGGAAGATGGTGGAGTCGTCACCTCCGCCTACCAAGGAGGTCTCTGAATGACGCGCCAAGCAGCTCGAACAGGTCCGGGGGCCATGGTTCTGGTCGCCATCGAGCAGTACCTTCCCGAGAACGACCGCATCATCACCGACGACCTTGCCCTCAAAATTCTTCCCTTCGGCTACCGAGCAGAGGTTCGGCTCATCGGGCGACTCAAGGACTGGATCATCAAGAAATCCGAGCAAAAGGTACCGGGCCTCTGGGGCGGCATCATGGCCCGCAAGCGGTACATCGATGACCAGGTCTCCGAGGCTGCGAAAGATCGGGTAGAGGCGGTCGTCAACCTCGGGGCCGGCTTTGACACCCGCGCCTTTCGGCTTCCAGCGCTGGCAGAGATCCCGGTCTGGGAGGTTGATCAGCCGCAGAATGTCAACGCCAAAAAGGCGAGGTTGGAAAAACTGTTCGAAGAGGTTCCGCCTCACGTCACTCTGACGCCGATTGATTTCGATCACGAAGATCTGGAGACGGTACTCGCCTCGAACGGTTATCAGTCCCACTCGAGAACATTCTTCATCTGGGAGGGGGTCACCCAGTACCTGACCGACGCCGGAATCCGGGCGACCTTCGATTTCCTTGCCACGGCGCCTTCAGGAAGTCGGCTCGTGTTCACGTACACCCCCAGGGATTTCATCGATGGGGAGGTCTTCTACGGCCAGGAGTACCTCTACAAGCAGATGTTGGTGAAGGACAAGATCTGGCTCTTCGGGCTCGATCCCGACAACGTGGACGGCTTTCTCGGCGAGTACGGTTGGCGCATTCTGGAGCACCTCGGCTACGACGAGCTCGACGAAAGATACGTGAGGCCCACCGGCCGGAAGCTCGGGTCCATGGCAATCGAACGGATCGTCTCCGCGGAAAAAGCGGAGGCGCCCGCAGGTTGATCGCTCTGCCGTTCCACGGGTGTCAGTCCTCCGAGACGCTGACTCCATCGAGGGAACTGCCGACGGGCACACTCGGGCCGCACATCAGATCGCCGCCGCAAAGACCTCAGAAGCGGAACACTCCTGACACGACCGCGTACTGGAACCAGGCAAAGTTGTACACCTCTTCAATGTCGGCGCCACCCTCGACCGTGCGATAGCCGGCTGCAATCCCCCAGCTGTCGTTGATGTCATAGCCGACCTTGAGTGCCACATCGAAGGCGCGCCCAGGACCACCCGCCAAGCCCTCGAAATCGAACAGCAGGCGCCAGCGGTCGGCAAACCGGTAATCCGCTGCAAAGGACAGCAGCGGCACGAAACCGACGTCCGTATCCTCGCTCGAGGTGTCACCCTGGGAGAGAGAGATCTTGGCGTCCCGAATCTTGGCGGTGAAACCTGCCCACAGGGTCCACCGCTCGCTATCCTTGAACCGCCACCGATACCCAACGCGCCACGAGTTGAACTGGTAGGTTGCCTCGGTCGGAATCCCAGCCTCATAGGTCTCGCCGGCGAAGCTCACGTTTTCATCGAAAAGACCGCTTTCGGTGTAAGAGAGCGGAGCCGCCAAGAGGCGCAGGCTGTGCTTGGGGTTGACGTTCCAGGTGAAATACACCCGCCCGGCGGCCCAGGGGCCCGTGCCGACAAAATCCTTGAGAGAGAACCGTGTACCGGCTTCGGTATTGGGAATTTGGACGGTGTTGCGACTCTGCCACGTCGGCCCGAGCTCGACCTCGAGGCTGAAGCGGGCTGCATCCTCCGCACCTGCCTGAATCGGCACCATGCCCAGAGCACCCAAGACGAACAAGAGTTTCACGAACGACTTCATCAGAACCTCTAATCAGTCGGTCCCGCCTGCTGACTCACACGGAATCTTTTTCGAGCAACGCATCGATTGCAGACGTGATCCGTTCGTCGAGCGGCTCGACCGAAGACTCGAAGCGCGCCACCACGCGCCCTTCCTGGTCGACCAGAAACTTGGTGAAATTCCACTTGATCTCTCCCTGGAACTCCTCGCCACTTTCGGCGGTCAACGTCCGATAGAGCGGCGCCTTGTCCGGGCCCTTGGTGTGGATCTTGGCCATCATCGGAAAGGTTACACCGTAGTTGAGACGGCAGAAGTTCCCGATCTCCTCCGCAGTGCCCGGCTCCTGATTCCCGAAATCGTTGCTCGGAAAGCCGATCACGACGAGGCTGTCCTCACCATACCGCTCGTACAACTTCTGTAGACCGTCGTACTGAGGCGTATAGCCGCACTTCGATGCGGTGTTGACAATCAAGATCGGCCGACCTCGGAATGAGGCGAGATCGACCGTCTCACCGGTCAAGGACTCGACCGTGTGATCGACGATCCCAGATGCAGCAGGCTCGGCCGCGGCAGCGGGTGGTTCGGAACTCTCTTCAATACTCTGCTGCTGCTCTGCACACCCGGCTGCGGAGAACAACAAAAGCGCTGGGATTGCAATGAATCTCACCTTTTTCATTTTCATCATCATACCTCCACGATCACCAGACCAACCTTGACGCCGGGGCTGATATTCCCGGCCGGGCGGTTGGCGGGCTCGGTTTTACCGCTCCGCGATCGATCTGCCTTCGGAGTGCGAACGCTAGTGAATAGTCCGGGCTAGCGCATGCGATCCGGATCGACGGCCAGAGTCCTGGTGATCGAGAGGTCCGAGACCTCTTCGGGCTCGAACTGAAGAGCCTTCCCGTGCTCCTGCCACCAGGCCATGGCGTGGGTCTGGCGCCACCGCGGGATGTCGCGCATGGCCGCCAGGCGTTTCCGAATCTCGCGGGCGCTCTGCGGCCGGTCTCGCGGCGTTTTGGCCAGGCACTGCATCACCAAGGCCTCGAGCTCAGTCGGCAGCTCACGCCCGAGCCGCTCCGACGGAGGGGTCGGCTCGGTGTGGAGGTGGTGACCGCAGATCTCGACGATGTTCCCATCAAAGACCTGCTCCCCGGTCAACAGGAAATACCCCACCGCACCCAGGGCATAGAGGTCACTGCGGGCATCCGCGGTTTCCGGATCTGTCATGGTTTCGGGAGCCAGGTACTGCGGTGTGCCGGACACCACTCCATCGCGGGTCAGATGTGATTCTGACGATCCCTCGACAACCTTGACCAGGCCGAAATCCAGCACCTTGGCGATGTCGAGCTCGCCCCCCTGGCGGCACAGGAAGATATTGGCCGGTTTGATGTCTCGGTGAATGATGCCGAGATCGTGCGCTTCGGCAAGACCGCCGGCCACCATCTGCATGACACGCACCACACGACCGGGCGGCTGTGCGCCATCCCGCTCGACGACCGCTTCGAGCGTCGCGCCGTCGAGCATCTCCATCGCGTAATAGAAGACCCCGTCGGGTGTGCGGCCGTAGTCATAGATGGTGATGGTGTTGGGGTGAGTGAGTCGCGCCGTCTGTTGCACCTCGCGCTCGAAGCGCGCCAGACTGGCCTCGCCCGCCTTTTCGAGGAGGAGGAGCTTGACAGCTGTTGGACGGCGCATCATGGCGTGGTTGGCGCGATAGACCATCCCCATGCCGCCCTCACCGAGTTTCTCCTCGAGGGTGTACTGACCAAGCCGCATCGCCTGTCGGACCTCGCGGCGGAGGTTGTGGATGATGCGAGATATCGACACGCACACGATGGTCACCAGCGTCCACCAGATCAGAACGTTGACCACCAGAGACAGGGTCTGGTAGGGCCCGACTGCTTCACGCAGCGCGCGGTCTACCGGCAACGGCACCCAATTGAAAACGTACAGCGCAAACAGCGGAACGATCGCCAGAACCGTGATCCACACCGTGCGTCGCACCGAGCTGGGCACCAGCGCCGCGCGCAGGACGTATCCAAAGGCCAGACCGAGCATGAGCGCGACCAGGATCTGCTCCATCTGAAGACCGGCCATCAGGGCGAGCGCCTTGGGTTCGAGCGAAGACAGATCGAAGCCTTCGCTCTCGGCATTGATCTTGAGCGCCTGTGGAGCGATGTGCCGACCCATCAGAGAAACGGCCACCGCCGAACCCATCATGGACGCGCTCTCCACCGCCCTCACAAACCTGCGCGAATGCGTCCCCCGCCGGCAGACCATCCACACGGCAAAACAGATCAGCAGCGCGAACCACGAGAGCGCCTGCCCGAGGGTGAAGAGCTCACGCCACCATCCCCCCGCAACATAGATTGCGGCGGAAGCGATATTGCCCACCAGCCATACGATGGTCAGCACCTTGCCGAGCACACCGACGCGGCGCTGGTAGAACGACCGGCGTTCGGGAGTGTCGGCGTCGGTGGAGTCCGTCGTGGTCATGGTCGGCAGGAATCCTACCACCGCTCCCATTGGCCTGGTCGCTGCCATCGGGGAAACCACTGTCACGGTCATACACTTCGAGCCCGAGCCCGTTAACGCTGCCACTATGAACGGGACGGCGCCAGCTTCCGATCGGTCGACGTCTTGATGCCGAAGATCGTCAGCGCAGCGACGAGCAGCGTGAATATCGCCGTCGGTGGGAAGTACCAGGCCGTCGGGTCGAGAGCCACCACCGTCACCATGGCCACCTGCCCAATGGAGCTGAACGTGGCGTAGGCGAGGAGACCGTGTCGAACCGCGGCATAGGCCGCCGCCGTCGCCGTGATCGCCGAATACGTGGCAAGCCCCAGGGCCTCGTATCCGGTTGTCGCGAACGCCCCGAAAAAGAATAGGAACATGGCAAGCCAGAGAAACGCCGGCGAGAATCGACCCCATCGACCGAGCACCCGTCTCACGACGACGTAAATCAGCAGGAAGCCCAGGTTCGAACCGAGGGTCACAACGGGCAGTCGAAGGATGTTTGCCAGATACATTGCCGTCGCCAGAGGTGTCTCTCCCGTCGCAAACGCAACCGCCGGCAGATCGGGTTTCTCGAGATCGAGCACCCAGGCCGACGCCAAAAAAACCGCACCGTGCAGCCCAACCAAGGTCAGCCCAAACAGCACGTCCCGCCCAACCGCGGGATCGGACACCCGACCTGCGAGGAGCCGGCTCCAGGAGATCAAAGAGCTCGGGCTCAAACGGCGGATGAACGGCTCGATGGCGATGTAGAGCACCCAAGTCATCAGCGCCCGCGTCGCTGCGTAGGCGACCGACGAGAAGAACACCCGCGCCTCCCCGCTCGCTGTCAACGGGTGATGCGATCCGACAACCGTGGCCGAGAAGCAGAGGGCGAACGCCACGATCGCAAGCCGCATCGCTCCCCGGCGATCCCAGCGTCCGGCGCGGATGTTGAGAACTGCAACCCACGCACCCCCGACAAAGAAAACCAAGAAGATCAGGCTCAACCGATCCTGCCCCGAGGTCGCATGCTCGCCGTGGCCAGACACCGATTCTCCGGTGACTCGAACCCACGTCGGCCGGGCACCGGCCAGGGTTGCGGCGATCATCCGGGATTCTGTGTCCGGCCGTCCAGCGTCAACCCGCCACGCGATGGTCTTCTCGCCCGGCATCGGCGAGAGACCCGACCACTCAACTCGTTCGACTCGGGACGGATCCAGCCCTACAGCTTCGGTGATCGCATGCATGATGTCGGCCTCGGTTCTATCCGAGCCCTGCGGACCGAAAGCCGGCACCACCCGCAGCTCGAGCAGGGCTCCACGAGGCCCGAGCCGAACCAGGGCCGTCCCGGCCTCGCTCAACGGGGGATCCTCTGGACTCACGACATTTCCTATGTAGAGACCCGGAAGGGAGGTGCGCCACGGAACCATGGGTGTGGGGCTTGCACGGTACCAGAAACGAAGCGCCGGGCGCGCCTCCGACCGCAACAGAACCTGCCGTTCGGATTTCGAGACCGATCCAAGCCCCGCCACGACCTCCCAATCGAGATCCAATCCCCACGCCGAATCGACTCTGTCGATCTCGTAACCCAGATCGGCGAGAATCTCGTCCGCCCGATGCGAAAGGACCTGAGGCGCCAAGATGCCACCCACGACCTCGTCGAGTGACGGCACTCCCCAGAACCGCATCGACACCGTCATGCCGAGAAGCACGACCGCACCGAGCTGCAATGCCCGTCTTCGCGTCAGCGTTCCCGGCCGCCCCGAAGCCGCGACCAGCTCCGGTGACGGCATCTCTCCAGCCTTGAGCATCGCGGCCAGTGGATCGCCGCCAGGGAGCCCCGCCATCACCTCCAAAACACGTGCCGGCCGGCTGTCGGGCTCCATCTCGAGACACCGCATGATCAACCGCTCGACCGCCGGATCCATGCCGTCGACCAGCTCTCCGGGGCTCGTCGGCGACACCGACGACGAGTAGCGCTCACGCAGAGCCGCGATGGTTGTCACGTCATGCGCTCGCTTGCCGGTGAAAAGCTCGTAGAGCACGAGACCGAGGGCGTAGATATCCGTCTGCCTGGTCGCCGCCGAGCCGCGAAGCTGCTCCGGCGCCATGTAGGCCGGGGTGCCGGCCATTGCGTCACGCCCGCCGTCCAGCTCGTCGGCCGCACTCGCGAGACCGAAATCCGCGACCCTCGCCCTCCCCCGTCCATCGATCATCACGTTGGCGGGCTTGAGGTCGCGGTGGACGACGCCGAGCTCGTGGGCGGCGCCGACTCCGGCACAGATCTCGCGAGCGAGCTCGATGGCCTTGTCCTTCGGCAACCTTCCGATGCGCCGCAGGAGCGAGGCGAGGTCTTCCCCGTCGATGAACTCCATGCTCAGAAACGGCCGCCCGTCCGCATCACCGATGTCGTAGACGCGGCACACGTTCGGGTGGGCGACCTGGCGCGCGGTGCGAACCTCGTTCCGCAAGCGCTCGAGCCGCACGGGGTCGCTCGCCACCTCGAACGGCAAGAACTTGAGCGCCACCGATGTGCCGAGCTCGTGGTCGTCGGCGCGGTAGACCTCCCCCATGCCGCCGCTGCCGAGGCGGGCGACGATGCGAAAGCGCCCGGCGATCACCTGACCCGGAGAGAACTCACCCACCTCACCCGGTGCGGCTGGCGGTACTTTGTCCCGTCCGTCATCCGGCGAGCCGACCTTCGATATCGTCGGCTCCTCATCACGCGACGCTGATCGATCCTCGCTGTCGGGGGCCATGGAGCCAGGTTATCACCTTCATCCCGTCATCAGCGCCCAGGAGCAGAGACAGGAGACAGCGGCAGCGACCAGCGGCAGTCATCAATGGCAGTCATCAACGGCAGAAATCAGCGGCGGAGTTCAGCGACAGATGACAGCGACAGCCAACAGGGGTGGCGCTCAGCGACAGAGACCCTGTGCCGAGCGAGACATGGTCCCCTCCGGGTCGTTCATGGGGTGATGGCGCAGCCGGCGAGGTCGGGATCGACGAAGGTCCGCGACGGTATGAGATACCTCGTCAGCCCTCCTGGAGGCATGGCCCAGAAGCCCGGGTTCCAAACTGGGAGCAGGAACTCATCCGCATCTGTCTCCACCGGTGCCGTTTCGCTTTCGTCGGAATCGTTCGAGCAGGTGACAGCAATGTTATCGACCGAATCAGCGGGCCGAACGAAGGCTTGCGGCGGCTCGACTCGGAGGGGCTTTTCGTCCCCGCTTCCGGCCGCAGCTCTCCCGACCCGCTTGGGGCCTCCGGTGGGCGCCAGCGGACCGGGCACCGTGATTGGCGGGACAATCGTTCGGCGCGCACGGGGGATCGACGGGGCAGCGCGAGCTCTCGAGGGCCGGCCGACGGATTTTGGCGCTGAGCGAACGGGAACGACTCTGCGCGAGCGTTCCTCGCTCATGCCTTTCTGCGCGGGAGACAACGCCGCGAATACGATCAGCAAGCCACATGTCATCGGCGCTTTCATCGTCCCCCCCGACCTTTTCAATAGCCGGTCAATCGGCTCGCATCTGCAAGAAGCAAATTGAGTGCCCGAATACAGCCCCATTTCGGCACTCCACCGGGACCTTTCTCTGTACTCACACGGGGTCACGGTGTGTTCGACCGGGGTCGCATCGGCGCCACCAAAGTATCACCATAAATTGGCCGGAACGCCTTCTCGAGGTGTCACCCTGAACCGCGGTCAACGGTTTACCCGGTAGATATAGATCGTGTCCCTGGGCAGGAAGGTCTCGGTCCTTTCGAGCTCATACCCCGATTCCTCGATGGTCTCCAGGATCTGCAGGTTGGTCATGAACTCGGGCGGGTGCGATCGACGGGTATCGGTGTTCTTTTCGACAATCACCACCGGGCGGTGCGGCGCCACCGTGAATGCTGACCTCTCCGCCCGAAATGTCTGGGATCCCGGGGCAGACCCACGGAAGGCGGCATCGCGAGGTACCCATCAAGAAATTTCGAG
>CBDTWX010000173.1:0-10247 GCA_965364305.1 uncultured Thermoanaerobaculia bacterium | reverse complement strand
GCTCGAGGTGCCGATCGAGCAGGTGATGTCGGCCGATCCCGTCGTGCTGTCGGCGACGAACAGTTGCCCGCCGAGGCCGAAGGCGATCAGCGAGGAGTCGCGAGACGTCGTGTAGCCGGTGATCCCGCCGGCGCCTTCACGCAGTCGTTCGCGCCGGGCGGTCCGCCGGCGTTGGCAACCACGATCTCGGGCGGCCCGAACGCCGCTCGTGCCGCCTCTACCACCACCATGGGCGCATCATCATCGTTAAAATCCGCCACGCACCCCTCGACGGCGCCGCCGGTGTCGGCGCGGATCTTTTCGACCGCCAGACCCACCCTGTCCTCGGAGCGGGAAACCACCATCACCCGCGCACCGAAGCGCGCCAGGTGCTCAGCCGTCGCAAAGCCGAGACCGGATGACGATCCGCCGACGACGGCCGTACGGCCTTTGATGCCCGGCATCATGAGAGACCTTCCAGTGGATAGGAGGGATCCACATCGACCGGAAGATCGGTCAGGCTCTCGATCGCCGCGGCCATCGCCGGGTGGACAGAACCGTAACGCTCCACCATCGCCACCGCGGCGTCGTGGTCACCGAGAGCCTGGATCATCAGGAGCTCGCGAGCAAGATCTCTGAAGCCCTCCCGGAACAGCTCACCAACCGGTCGAAACCTGCCCTCGTCGGTGATTTCGACGGCACCTTTTTCGAGCAAGTAGTTGGCCTGCAGGACCATCCCGAGACCATGAGCCTCGGCAACTCCAAAACGGGTGGTCCGAAACATCCCTGCGGTGTAGGTCCACGGCAGGCTGTCGAGAATCTCACCATCCATGACCCCGCGATCCACCAAGGCGAAGATGTCGTAGACGCCGAGAACGTCTGCCTTTGCCTCTTCAAAGGCCGAGTAGAGCTCCTTGAGCTCGAGTCTGACTTCGGTCGCGCGGCCGTCGACGGTGATTTGGCCGGGACCGATTCCGTGCGAGAGCTCGTGGTGGAGGGTGAACTGGTAGAAGGCCTCGAAGGAGATCTTGTCCGCGTCGCCTGGAGGCAGGACCCGTCCGGCGATCGGGGCCAGGATGCCGTCGTACTTTGCACGCATGACGTTCTTCAACAGGACCTTCTTCGACCCCTTGATTTCGCGTACACGCTCGTCGTTGGGCAGATTGAACGCGATCGTCTGGACCCCGGCGCGGGTGTCGCCGGCTGTGAAGAGCTCATCCACGACCCTGATCGGCGACTCCGAGCCTCTTTCGAAGTTCTTGTGCTCGTCGGGAATCGGGAGGTTGCGCTCGAGAAACGGCAGCTCGGATTTAAAGACCTCGAGGCGCGCGGAGTCCTCCGGCTGGGCGACACAGATGAACGCCTCAAACGCCGCTTTGAACCCGAGCAGCTGGTCCTCGTAGGTTTCATACGGCCCGATCACAACCTCGATGGCCGAATCGAGGTCCATCCAGGCCATATCCGATTCGTAGTAATCGTCGGTGAGGAAGGCCTCGGCCCTGAGCTCGAGGAATCGACGGAGGCTCTGGTTGTCGGTCGCAGCGGCCGCCGACCTGAGCTCGCTCGCAGCTGTTTCGAGCCGGCTCCGATACTCGATGGAGTAGGGCACTGCGACAAGGCCTTTGTCGTCACGGCGGATCACGGTGTGGAGCGAGGTGAAGGACTCCCGATCCTCCGGATGGGCCGCGATCCAGGCCTCGAAACCTTCCACTGTCAGGTCTTCGGGATACAAGCCAGCGCCTTCAGGATGTGGCTGGTCTCCGATGAAGGGTTCATGGTGGCTCAGCCGATCCCAGGGACCGTACATGATGCGGTAGTAGTCCTTGACCGCCTCGGCATCGCTCCCCTCATAGTTGGCCACCAACTCCGCGAATTCCGAGTTGCCAGCCCATGCCTGGAGTAGGAAGATCTCGTCCACCGCCCGCGCCGCGGCCACGAGGTGGCGCAACGTCTGGCGGTCTCCCTCTGAAAGATGCGTGACGTCCGCGGTCAGCTCTTGTTCTACAAACTGTTCGCGCCGGTCGCGGACGTCGGGTGCGACGACCAGACCTTGATCCGCGGGTCCGCCGGTGCAACCCGCAACGGCCAATCCACACAAGAAGACCGGGACAACTCTTTTCCACATCAGCTACCTCCGAGGTCAATTCTGCGTTGGTTTTTCGGGGACAATGGCCCACACTGCAAAGTCACGGGGGCCGTTGATGATTTCGTCGAGACGGCGGCGAAGCCGGTCGATCCGCTCGGCCAGCTTCGTCATCTCGGGATCGGTCATATTCGGGTCGCAACCCTCGTCGTCTTCGAGAAGCTGATCGGCCGGGAAAGGATGCAAGAATTCGCGACGCGACGATGGGAGACCCGCGGCGCGGAGATACAGCTCGAGGGTCTCCGGCAGCAGCGGCCTCAGATGGGTGGGATCCTGCCAGAAGAGAGAGCCGCCGACCCTCAAAGAATGCGGATTCGGGCACTCGGCGATCAACACCCCGCCGGGCCGCAGCACCCGTCGAATCTCGGCCAGCACGGCAACCAACACCGGTGCGGCGAGGTGTTCAAAGAGATGGATCGCCGTGACAGCTCCCCAAGAATTCTCCTGCAGACCGCGCAAGGATTCGAGAACATCCCCCTCGACGACCTCGAGCCCGCGCCGCCGCACCGCTCCGGCGAGAACGGTGTCGCCCTCGATACCGGTAGCCTCGACACCGGCCTCGCGGAGTAACAGCAGCATCTCGCCGCGACCACAACCGAGGTCGAGAACCGGTGCGGAGGCCTGGAGATCGGGGAGATAGCGATCGAGACGGTGTCGAATCTCCCGATCGGTGCCGCGAAAGCTCTCGATCAGCAAAGGCTGGACCGTTTTCAGAGATTCGGCGAGCCGATCCTCGGTCACCGACACCGAGTCCACGACCGGCAGTGGCTCCCCGCGAAGCGACCGTTCGACCAGCGAGGCAACCTCCTCGAGCTCTTCGGCGAGCCGACCGAGCAGGGCGTCCGAGCGCGCCACCGAAAACGGGAGCGCCTCGTCTCGCAGGCGCGTGATCTCGCTGGACACATCGAGAAGAGCCTGCTCCAGTGCATCGACCCGATTCTCGGCGGATCCGAGCCGCCGGTCGCGAACCTCGACGAGCTCGCCCTGTATCGTCTGCAAGGCATCCCCGAACTCTCCCTGAATCGTCCGGAGAGCCTCCTCGGCCGCATCGAGTCGCCGCTCAACGGCCGGCAGGATGGCACGAAACGCGTCGAGCTGGCCTTGGAGATCGTCTGCCCGGGACCTGAGAGCCCACGGGGTCAGCGCGTACAGGGCCTTCGCCCATTTTCGGAGAAGGTTTACTCCGTGCCCGTCTTCATTTGGCGGGTCGGTTGTGGGCGCGGCGTGATCCTCGCCGCTCATATCCTATTGGATGACGGCGCCAGCTTCAGGGCTCTCGTCAACCTCCGACACATCCGTCGAGGTCGCAGCTTCGCCGGAGTCCTCAGTTCCGCCGGCATCCATGTCTCCGTCGGCAACCTCGAGCACGCCTTCGGCCACGAACTCCGGCGCGACGGCCTCCGGATCCTCGCCCGGACGAACAACTCGGACCGGGATGGTCACGTCGATGTCACGGTGAATGTGGACCACGACGTCGAAGGAGCCCAGCTCCTTGATCGCATGCTCGAGGCGGACCCGCTTGCGGTCGATCTCGAACCCGCGGGCCGTGAGCTCTCGGGAAATATCGGCCACGCTCACCGACCCGAAGAGAACGTTGTTCTCCCCCGCCCGACGCTCGAAGGCGAGCTTCGTGCCCTCGAGATCAGCGGCCAGCTTTTCGGCCGCTCCACGGCGCTTGACATCCATCTCTTCCCAACGCTTCTGCTCCTGGCCGAATCGACGCCGGTTTCCGGGGTTGTCGGGATATGCCAGCCCCTTGGGAAACAGATAGTTGTTTGCATAGCCCGGTTTCACCACCACCGAGTCGCCACGCTCCCCGAGATGCTCGATGTGGTCGTTCAAAATCACCTTCATTGCGTTCCTCCGTCGTCGTTGGCATGGGGCCGCAGAGAGTGAAAGCTGTCCGCAACACCGAGCCCTGCCACGAGGAGCGGTAACGGCCCCTGCAGGCAGAGCAGGACGACACCCCAGCGCGCCAGCCAGCCTCGCCCGATCCAGCGCGCGAGGTGGGCTCGAATGATAGCCAAACCCTGTACAAAATACAAGATGAGAACCGTCATCAGAAGATTGACGGCCACCCATCGCGGGGTGCCGCCAAGGAGCAGGGTGCCGGCACCTGCCAAAGCAAACACCGCCGCCAACCAGTCGTCGTTCCGAAAGTCCTCGAACTGGGCCACCTCGACATTTGTGCCGAGAAGAGCCAGACGTGGCCTGATCCAAAACAGGACCACCACCAGGTAGGCAACCGGCACACAGGGCAGAAGCCACGAGGCCATCGTCTCCGCGGCGTCGAGGGCTGGCCCTATTTCGCTCTCGGAGAGGCCCAATGCGGCGTACAGATCGCCGGCTTCCACCGAGGCGGCCCGAATCCAGACGGACACAGCCTCCATGGGTGTTTGCGGCGCCGCGGTCGCTGCCACCGCCACGAGGCAGCCCACGGCGCCGGCCAGAGACGCCACGCCCACCCACCGACCCTCGCTCCATCGCCATCGGGCCCAGAGCTCGATCGACGTCGACGGCAGCACCACCAAGAGCAGGTACACGCCGAGCAACTGCACGAGAAAACCGGCTTTGGCGACAATCGCCGCGACCACGAGCAGAGCAACCACCGGACCCCAGGCACGATAGCCCGGCACTCCGGCCGATTGAAAGTGAACGACCGGCAGCGATCCGAGCGGTGCAATGAGCACACCGAGGAATGGGATCACGAACAGTCCACCGACCAGCAGCAGCGCCACCAAACCGGAGGCGGCCGCCCCCATGCGCGGGATCCTCGGCAGCGGAGGCTGCACATCCGGCGATACTTCGTGGTCGGTCGTCATCCGTTCGCTGCCGAAACCGACCCGCCCAGTCGATGCCCGGGTTCGAGCTCCGGCGTCTCAGTCACCGGAGCTCAAGCGCCCGTGTAGGGCAGCAGAGCCATGAATCTGGCGCGCTTGATGGCCCTGGTCAGCTTGTGCTGAAAGATCGGGCGCGTTCCAGTGACGCGTCGCGGCAGGATCTTACCGTTGGTCGGTGTGTACTCTCGCAGAAGATCCACATCCTTGTAGTCAATGTAGTTGATCTTTTCGACGGTGAACCGACAGACCTTGACCCGGCGACGAAAACGCTTCTTGTGCGGTCTCATATCAATCTCCTCAATCCTCGTCGCCGACGCTGGTGGCTTTTGCCTCAGCCTTGGCCGCCTTCTTGGCGGCCCGGGCCTCGTACTTGGCGTCCATCTTACGTTTGCGGCGCAGCTCGCGATCCATGTTGAGGATCAGCGAACGCATCACCGCGTCATTGGTACGCATCTCGAAATTGAGCTTTTCGAGCACCTCGCCACCGGCGTTGAAACGCCAGAAATGGTAGACCCCGTAGTTCTTCTTACGGATCGGGTAGGCGAGCTGACGGCGACCCCAAGTGTCCTTGCCGACCATTTCGCCGTCCGCATCGGTGATGATGCCCTCGAGACGCTCCAGGGCGGAGGTCTCGTCCTCGGGTGGGACTTCGGGATCAATGATGATCCCCAACTCGTACAACGGCATTTCTATCTCCTCTCGGCCTTCGGCCCCGAATCACTGTCCGGAGCAAGGAGTTGTATTCCCGGTCGCACCGGGAGTCGGTATTGTACGGGTTTTTCGGTGTATTGCAAGGGCCACCACCCGTCCACCCGATGCCGGATACTCGATACTGGATACTGGATCCACCCACCCACCCAGGTCAAGAGAACCGCAGATAACGCAGAAAACCGCCTGCCGACCCACCCGACCATCGCAACCTGTCCACTGATTTCTCGACTCGGCCATAGGCCTCGCTCGAAATGACAACGGGAGTGCTGTCGATCCCCGGGAGGGTGGGTCGAAAATTCGAAATTCGAAATTCGAAATCTCTCCATGAGGCGCGCGAAGGGGCGTCAACGACACAGTGAATATCCAGACATACACGGCCCGGGGAGGGTGGGTGGGAATTCCGAATTCCGAATTCCTAATTCCGAATTCGGGCGGGTGGGTGGGTGATCAGTAGTCGTGCGTTCCCATATGCACCGGTACTCCGAACTTTTCTTCCAGAACAGCCGTCACGCCCTCGACGTTCATCGGGCAGTTCATCAGGACGGTCGCCTTCTTGACGCACGTGCCGAAGTAGATCTCATCGATACCCACACCCAGACTTTCGAGGATTGTCATCTGGAGATCGACTCTCGGCACGACGAGGCCCGGACAGTCGCCACACCCGGTTTTGAAGACTACACGCACGTCGCCCTGGTCCTCGAAGACAAACGTGTTTTCGTTGACCGCCTTATAGCATTTTGCGCAGCCGATGCAGCTCGCATCCTGGATCCGCTCGCAGTAGATCATGCCGATGCGTTTGGCCATTGCAGCCCCCTCTCACGATAGAATATTTGTATCGTAAATCATTTGTTTTCAGCTAAAAAGCTGCTCATATGAACAAGCGGACCGGTGGCAGGCCGCGCCAGGAACAGCGACAGGATGCAGCGGCAGAAGACAGCGACGGCAACCAGCGTCCGCAATCAGCGACAGCGGCGGCCGTTGTCGCCGCTTCTGCCGCCACCGGCCTCGACTCGTTTCTCAACGCGCTTCCCGGGAGGATGCCAGGCACGCCGACTCGCCGCGAGTCGGGATGTCGGGCACCTCCGTTGAACGCGAGCCCACCCTCTCTGAACCGCGTCAACATCCAAACAGCGGGGGGGTTGGCGGATCCAGCATCCAGCTTCAGGGGAGGGTGGGCGGGTGGAAATTCCGAATTCCGACTTCCGAATTCGGGTGGGTGGTTGGGCGGTGCCCTACCTCATCCCGCTCGGGTACCCCTCCGGCGGGTGATCGTACTCGACACCCGGATCCCCCTCGACCACGTTGCCCATCGGAAAACCCGGGCAACCGGCCTCGCGCAGGCTTTTGAGTGCCTTTTCGAGGTGTTTGGGCGCCACGACCAGAATCATTCCGACACCGAGATTGAAGGTCCGCCACATGTCGTCCTCGGGAACGTGGCCCTTTTCCGCCAGGATCCGAAAGACTGGTGGGACGTCCCACGCGCCGACCTTGACCACCGCCCTCAGGCCGCCCGGCAGGACGCGTGGAAGATTGTCGGTGATGCCGCCGCCCGTGATGTGGGCCATCGCACCAACCCACCCCTGATCGATCAGCGGCCGGAGTGGCTCCAAATAGCAGCGGTGCACCTCGAGCAGTTCCTCGGCGACGCTCCGACCAAGCTCGGGCACGGTGTCGTCCGGCTTCAGCGTTAGCTCTTCGAAGAAGACCTTGCGCGCCAGCGAGTACCCGTTGGTATGCAGACCGGTAGACGGCAGACCAACCAGGATGTCCCCCTTCCGTACCGCCGACCCGTCGATGACCCGACGCCGATCGACGACACCGACGATGAAGCCGGCGAGGTCATACTCCCCGTCACCGTAGAAACCGGGCATCTCCGCGGTTTCACCCCCGAGCAGGGCGAGGCCGTGCTCGCCACACGCCGCCGCCACCCCGCCGATGACGTCAGCCACCACGTCCGGTTCGAGACGGCCGGTTGCCAGATAGTCGAGAAAGAAGAGGGGCCGTGCACCCTGTACAAGGATGTCGTTGATGCAGTGGTGGACGAGGTCACGCCCTACCGAGCTGTGTCTTCCAGTGGCGAAGGCCACCGCGAGCTTGGTGCCGACGCCATCCGCCGACGAGACCAGCACCGGCTCCTTGAAACCCTTGACGGGCATTCTGAACAGACCGCCAAAATTCCCCTGCTCCGAGAGCACGTCACTTGTATAGGTGTTACGCACCATCTTCTTGACCTGGGCGAGCGCCCGGTCCTGAGCATCGATGTCGACCCCTGCATCGCGATAGGTGGTCATATCCCCGTCTCCGTGCCCGTCTCCGCCTCCGTGCCCGACCGGTTGTCGCGGCCCGAAAAACGGAGCACGTGTTCTCTCTCGGAGACCTTAACCCTCGACGAGGGAGGACGCAAGGAGGGTCTTTCGCCCGAGGGCGGGCACGAAGACGGAGACGGGTTCTGGCACATCCGCTCCAACCCTGCTACAAAACCTCCATGACGCTGACCAGACGATATCGCGCTTTCGACCTTCCAACGACAGCCTCCGATGACCTGCTGCGATCGGCGCGCGAGATTCTCGCCACGGATATCGAAGCGATCGACACCGAGTTCTGCTTCTACGTTGCCGCGTCGCGGGAGCTTGAACCCAACGAGCACCGAGTTCTCGACTGGCTGCTTGCCGAGACCTTTGAGCCCGACCGCTACGGCGCGGTCAGCTTTCTCGATCGAAATGCCGGCACCATCCTCGAGATCGGGCCGCGAATGACCTTTACGACCGCGTGGTCGACCAACGCGGTCTCGATCTGCCGCGCCTGCGGCGTCCCTGCCGTGGTGCGGGTCGAACGTTCACGCCGGTATCTGCTGCGCACCGTCGAGCAAATGTCACAAGCGTCGAAGGAGACGTTATTGGCGCGTCTCCACGACCGCATGACGGAGTGTTCTTACGACTCTCCGCTGAGAGATTTCACGACCGGGACCTCCCCCGATCCGGTGGCCACGATTCCGGTCATGGCCCAGGGTCGCGCGGCGCTGGAGCGGATCAACGACGAGCTCGGCCTCGCATTTGACGATTGGGATCTGCACTTCTACACGAAGCTCTTTCGCGAACGCATCGGTCGAGATCCCACGGATGTCGAGTGCTTTGATATTGCCCAGTCCAACAGCGAGCACTCGCGGCACTGGTTCTTCAAGGGGCGATTGGTGATCGACGGTGCGGAGCAACCGCAGCATCTCTTTGCGGTGGTCAGCGACCCCTACAAGGCCAACCCCAACAACAGCGTCATCGCCTTCAACGACAACTCGAGTGCGATCCAGGGTTTTTCGGCCGACGCTCTGGTCACGAGCGATCCAGCCGGACCCTGCCCGCTGGTGAAGCGCCGACTCGAGCTGGACGTCATTTTCACCGCCGAGACGCACAACTTTCCCTCCGGCGTCGCTCCCTTCCCGGGGGCCGAAACAGGGACCGGGGGACGGATACGCGATGTCCACGCGACCGGAAGAGGTGCACTCGTGGTGGCGGGAACGGCGGGCTACTGCGTAGGAAACCTCCTCCTCCCCGACTACCCGCTGCCGTGGGAGGACATGGAGTTCGGATACCCGCCCAATCTCGCCCCCCCTTCGGCGATCGAGATCGAGGCTTCCAACGGCGCTTCCGACTACGGCAACAAGTTCGGCGAGCCGGTGATCCAGGGCTTCACCAGATCGGCGGGGCTGCGTCTCCCCGACGGCGAGCGACGGGAGTGGATCAAACCGATCATGTTTTCCGGCGGCATCGGGCAGATCGACGCTCGCCACACCAGCAAGGAGTCACCAGAACCCGAGATGTGGGTCGTCAAAATCGGCGGACCGGCCTACCGGATCGGTATGGGCGGCGGCGCCGCTTCGAGCATGGTCCACGGCGACAACCCCGAGCACCTCGATTTCAACGCCGTCCAGCGCGGCGATGCCGAGATGGAGCAAAAGGTCAACCGCGTCATCCGCGCCTGTTCGGAGCTCGGTGACGCCAATCCGATTGTCAGTATTCACGACCAGGGAGCAGGCGGTAACTGCAACGTGCTCAAGGAGATTGTCGAACCGGCAGGCGCCCGACTCGAGCTTCGAGAGATCCCGGTCGGGGACGACAGTCTGTCGGTGCTGGAGATCTGGGGCGCGGAGTACCAGGAGAACGACGCGCTCCTCCTTCGGCCGCGAGACGAGGGACAATTCCGCGCCTTGTGCCGCCGCGAGAGGGTTCCCGTGTCCTTTGTCGGCCGCGTCACGGGCGACGGTCGGGTGGTCCTGCACGACGCGAAGGACGACAGCACGCCGGTTGATCTGGCCCTCGACGACATTCTCGGCGAGGTGCCGCAGAAGACGTTCGAGCTAAAACGACACTCTCCACAGCTCGAACCATTAGCGCTTCCACCCGACCTCGATGTCGGGGAGGCCCTCGACCGCGTCCTTCGCCTGCTTTCGGTCGGGTCCAAGAGATTCCTGACTACCAAAGTCGATCGCAGCGTCTCGGGGCTTGTCGCCCAGCAGCAGTGCACGGGCCCGTTGCAGCTCACCGTCGCCGATGTCGCGGGTATCGCATCAAGCCACTTCC
>CBDTWX010000172.1:0-10269 GCA_965364305.1 uncultured Thermoanaerobaculia bacterium | reverse complement strand
TCAACCCTCGAAGGCCAGCAGCAGCGGTTGCTCGAGGGCGTCCTTGAGACGGGCCATGAATCGCGCGGCATCGGCGCCGTCGACCAGCCGGTGGTCATAGCTCAGCGACAGCGGCATCATCAGCCGCGGCCGAAAGGCGCCTTCGTGCCACTCGGGTTGGATCCGTCCGCGGGAGACGCCGAGGATCGCCACCTCCGGCCAGTTGACGATCGGCGAGAAACCGGTTCCACCGATGCCGCCGAGGTTGGAGATTGAGAAGGTCCCGCCCTGCATCTCGTCGAGCTTGAGCTTTCGTGCGCGTGCGCGAGATGCCAGGCCGTCGAGCTCGACCGAGATTTCGGTGAGATTTTTCCGGTTGGCATCGCGGATGACCGGGACCAGCAACCCGCGATCGGTATCTACCGCGACGCCGATGTTGATGGACTCCCGAAATACGATCTCGTGATTGGCCATGTCGACCGATGCATTGAGGGTGGGGTGGGCTTTGAGCGCCGACGACACGATCTTGACCAGCAGCGCGGTCATCGTCAGCTTTCCGCCGGCGGCCTCGATTCGTTCCTTGGAGGCCTTGCGAAAGGCTTCGAGGTCGGTGATATCGGCGATCTCGTGGTTGGTGACCTGCGGAGCGTTCAGCCAGGCGCGGGTGAGGTTCTCTGCGGTCAACTTCCGTATTTTTGACATGGGCTCGCGGCGCACTGGGCCAAAACGCTCGAGATCGGGTAGCTCGGCGGCGGCCAGAGGTGGGGGCGATGCCGGCGATCGCGACAGCGCGACCTTGGCAAAGGCCTTGACATCGTCGATCGAGATACGGCCGCCCGGGCCGGACCCGGCAACCTGGGTGAGATCGACACCCACCTCGCGGGCAAACCTGCGCACACTGGGCGCGGCGGGGATCGGCTTCAGTCCCTGGCGCGGTGCCGGGGACGGCGGAAGCTTGGTTTCCGGCGCTGCCTTTGGAGCGGCAGTCCCCGGTTGTTCCTCTTCGCTCGAGCTTTCCTGCGCCGGTTCCTCACTCTCAAGCGCTTTTTCGGGTGAAGTTCCTGGCTCCTCTGCAGCCGGCTTCAACTCATCCACCGCGGGCTTGGGTTCAGGGGCTGCTTCGTCAGCCTCATCGGCGGATGTTTCGCCTGAACTCTCGGCCGCCTCGAGGGTGATGATCGGTGCAGCCTCACCAAGGACGTCTCCTTCTTTGACGTGTATTTCGGTTACGGTACCGGCCGAGGTGGAAGGGACCTCGACCGATGCCTTTTCGGTCTCGACCTCGATCAGGCCCTGTTCTTCCTCGACCTGGTCGCCGACCGACACCAGAACCGCAACCACATCGACGCTGTCGACGCCTTCGCCGAGCTCGGGGAGGGTGATCGTGGTTGACATCGTGCTGCCCTCAGACCGTGACCGGGTTCGGCGCGTCGGCGTCGATTCCAAGATCGGTAATCGCCGTGGCCACCACCTCGCGGTCGATCTTGCCCTGGGCGGCGAGCTGACCGAGGGTCGCGACCACGATGTGGGCGGCGTCGACCTCGAAGAATCGACGCAACGCTTCTCGGCTCTCCGAGCGGCCGAAACCGTCGGTGCCGAGGGCGACCGGTGTCGCCGGGAACCACTTGCCGATCGAATAGGGGAGGGCCTTGACGTAGTCGGTCGCGATCACGTAGACCCCGTCGGTGCCTTCCAGACACCGTGTAACCCAAGGCGTTTTATGTTCCTCGTCCCGGTGAAGCCTGTTGAAGCGGTCGCACTCGGTACCATCCATGTACAGCTCCTTGAAGCTGGTGATGCTCCACACGTCGGCGGCCACGTTGTAGCGCTCGCCGAGGATCTCCTGCGCTCGCAACGCCTGGTTGAGGATTGCCCCGCTACCGAAGAGATTCGCGCGGAGCTCGGCCGTATCGCCACCAGAGGGGCGGAAGAGGTACATCCCCCGCAGGATCCCCTCCTCGGAGCCCTCGGGCTGTGCCGGCATCGGGTAGGGCTCGTTCTCGACGGTGATGTAGTAGAAGACATCCTCCTGCTCCACGTACATGCGTCGAATCCCGTCTTTGATGATCGCCGCGAGCTCGAATGCGAACGCCGGGTCGTAAGCCTTGAGATTGGGCACGGGGTAGGCGAGGAGGTGTGAGTTCCCATCCTGGTGCTGCAAGCCCTCGCCGTTCAGGGTGGTTCTTCCGGCGGTACCTCCGATCATGAAGCCACGGGTCCGCATGTCACCCGCCGCCCACACCAGATCGCCGATGCGCTGCATGCCGAACATCGAGTAGAAAATGAAGAACGGAATCGTGTTGATGCCGTGGGTGGCATGGGCACAACCGGCGGCGATGAATGAGCTCATCGACCCGGCTTCCGTGATGCCCTCTTCAAGGAGCTGGCCGTCCTTGGCTTCGTGGTAGAACATCAGGGTGTTGGCATCAACCGGTTCGTAGAGCTGACCGGCGTGGGAGTAGATCCCGATCTGCCGGAAGAGGGATTCCATCCCGAAAGTCCTCGCCTCATCGGGAATGATGGGCACCACGAGTTGACCGAGCTGTTTGTCCTTGAGCATCTTGGTGAGGATTCGGACGAATGCCATCGTGGTCGAGATGTCGCGACCGTCGGAGCCCTCGGCGAATTCTGCGAAAAGTGAGTCCGGTGGCATCAGAAGAGGCTCGCACCGTACGCCGCGGGAGGGCAGTGCGCCGCCGAGCTTGGCCCGATGCTCCTGAAGATACACCAGCTCCGGGCTGCCCTCCGGGGGTCTGTAGAAGGTGGCCTCGCGCGCTTCGTCGTCGGACAACGGAATTCCAAAACGGGTACGAAACTCGAGCAGCTCTTCCTGGTTGAGTTTTTTCTGCTGGTGAGTGATATTGCGCCCTTCACCGGACTCGCCGAGCCCGTATCCCTTGATGGTGCGGGCGAGAATCACGGTCGGCGAACCTTTGTGCTCGACCGCGGCTTGAAAGGCTGCATAGACCTTTGCCGGATCGTGTCCTCCGAGGCGGAGGCGGCGAAGCTGGTCGTCCGACATGTCGGCCACCATTTCGGCGAGCTCGGGGTACTTGCCGAAGAAGTGCTCGCGAACATAGGCGCCGGTGGAGGTGGAGTACTTCTGGCTCTCCCCGTCCACCGCCTCACCCATCCGCCTCACGAGCAGGCCGTCGCTGTCCTTGGCGAGCAGCTGGTCCCAGTCCTCGCCCCAGATCACCTTGATGACATTCCAGCCCGCCCCCCGGAAATGTCCCTCGAGCTCCTGAATGATCTTGCCGTTGCCGCGTACCGGGCCGTCGAGACGTTGGAGGTTGCAGTTGACCACGAAGATCAGGTTGTCGAGGTGCTCCCGGCCGGCCAGCGAGATGGCGCCCAACGCCTCGGGTTCATCGGTCTCGCCGTCGCCCAGGAAAGCCCATACCTTGTGATCCGATTTCGGGTGGAGGCCGCGGTCCTCGAGATAGTGGTTGAATCGCGCCTGGTAGATGGCCATGATCGGACCCAGACCCATCGAGACGGTCGGGAACTCCCAGAAGTCGGGCATCAGCCACGGATGGGGATAGGACGAGAGGCCGCCGTCGCGACCGTCGCGGAGTTCACGGCGAAAATTTTTGAGCTGGGCATCTGACAGCCGTCCCTCGAGATACGCTCGTGCGTAAATTCCTGGCGAGGCGTGGCCCTGGAAATACACCTGATCGCCGTCATAGTGCTCGCCCTTGCCATGGAGGAAGTGGTTGAAGGCCACCTCGTAAAGGGTCGCAGCCGAGGCAAAGGTGGAGATGTGGCCGCCGATGCCGTCCTCTTCGAGGTTTGCTCGAACCACCATGGCCATCGCGTTCCAGCGCACCAGGCTCTTGATGCGCCGTTCGATCTCTCGGCTGCCGGGGTAGGGCGGCTGGTCGCTGACGGGAATCGTGTTGATGTGTGGCGTCGTAGCCTCGAAGGGAAGGCTGACGCCCGCCTTTCGAGCGTGGATCTGGAGGTCCTCGAGGAGCCTCCGTACGCGATCTCGACCTCCGTGATCGAGAACCCAGTCGAGCGACTCCAACCACTCCTGGGTTTCGATGGCATCGGTGTTCTGGTTTGCAGATTCTTGCGATGGGTCGTCAGTCATGAGCACCTCTGGTAGAGCTTCTGGGTGGATCGCGTGCGCCTCGTGCGGTCCACACCGAATCACAACAAACAAAACACCGACTGTGTTTCACCTGCCGTGCACGAATGATCCGGTCGATGGTAGCAGAGGGGATCGATTCAGTTGACGCGTGCCGATCCGCGTTTTCTGTCGGCGAGGATCTTATCGAGGTGGTTCGTGCTCTTCGCGGTTCGCCTGAGCAGACTCTCCGCGACATCGACTGGGAGCGGTGGTGCAATGAAGAAGCCCTGCACCATGTTGACGCCGAGGTTGACGAGGGCTTCGAACTGGGACCGGGTCTGGACGCCCTCGGCGACGGTGTCTTTGTCGAGGTTCTTTGCGAGCTGAATGATGGTGCGGACGATCTCCGCGCTCTCCTCGTCTTCGAGCATCCTCGAGACGAACGAGTAGTCGATCTTCAGCGTGTCGATCTCGAATCGCCGCAAATAGGCTAGCGACGAGTAACCCGTACCGAAGTCGTCGACGCTGATGGCGATGTTGAGGGACCGAAGCTGTTCGAGTACCGCCGAGGCGTACTGGGCGTTTTCCATGAGCACGCTTTCGGTGACCTCGAGCTTGAGACTCTGGCCGTAGAGTCCGCTGTTACGGAGGATGAGATCGATGCCTGCGACCACGTCGGGTCGCATCAGCTGGGTGGTGGAGAGGTTGACCGACATCGTGGCGCGCGCATGTTGGCGATATTTTTGGTGCCACACGCGGAGCTGTTTGCAGGCCTCCTCGGCCACCCACCGGTCGAGCTGGATAATCGCCCCCATTTCCTCGGCCACCATGATGAACTCGCTGGGCAGAAGCAGGCCGCGTGAGGGGTGTTGCCAGCGAACCAGAGCCTCGAATCCAGCAATGTGGCCGTCAGAGACGGAAACAATCGGTTGATAGAAGACTTCGAACTCCTCTCTGGCGAGGGCGCGCCGGAGGTCGTTTTCGAGACGCAGCGTTGCCACGACCTGCTGGTGCATCCTGTCGTCAAAGACCGCAAAGCTGTTGCGTCCCATCGCCTTGGCCCGGTACATCGCCGTGTCGGAGTCGCGGAGGAGGTCCTCCGGACGGCTGTAGTCCTTGTTCCACAGCGCGATTCCGATGCTGATCGTGGCGAATACCTCGATCCCGTTGAGGTCGAAGGGGACCCGGAACTCGGCCTGGATACGCTCCGCGGCAACGGTGGCGCCTCGAACGTCTTTGATGGCTTCGACCAGAATGACGAACTCGTCGCCCCCGAAACGCGCCACCGTATCTCCCGGTCGACACGCCTTTTCGACACGCTGCGCAATCGAACGCAGCAATCGGTCACCGGTGAGGTGGCCGAGACTGTCGTTGACGTTCTTGAAGCGGTCGACGTCGAAGAAGAGCACCGCGAAGCTCTGCTCCGGATCGCGTTGAGCACGGGCAAAGGCGTGCCCCAGACGGTCGACCAAAACAGTCCGGTTGGGAAGTCGGGTGAGGGGATCTTGGAGACCGGAAGATCGTATCGTCTCTCCCGATTCGTCCTCGTCATCGACGGCGGTCTGGCGCCCGACCACCCGGACCGCCCTGCCGTTGCTGTCCATGACGGTTTCTCCGCGGGTCAGCATCCAGCGATACTCCCCATTCTTCGTCAGCATCCGGTAGCGCCGGTCGATCACCGAAACCTCACCCGCGATGTTGTCGTCGATGACCGCTCGAAGACGGGTGAGATCTTCGGGATGGACTCGGCTGAGCCAACCCTCGAGGGTGTCCTCGATCTCGTCCGGGCGATATCCGAGCATCTCCTTCCAGCGGTCGGAGAAATGCACATCCTCGGTCTCGAGGTCGAGGTCCCAGACGCCGTCTCCGACGCCTCCGGTGGCGATCAGAAATCTGTGAAGCTCCCTCTCGAGGTCGCCCTGGTGGGATCTGAGTCGATCGATCTCTCGTGTCCGCTCCTCCATCAAACCCAATCGCGTCGTCAGCAGATCGCGATCGATCGGAAGAAGCACGAAGTCGGTGACGCCGAGCTCGACGATTTCGCCGAGGTGTTCGGGCTTGTCCGCGGGTACGACTGCGAGGATCGAGGTGCTCTGGCGGTGTTCGTTTGCGGAAAAATTCGACGCAAGCTTGAACGCCCGGTGCTGACCGACACGCCAGTCGATGATCACGAGGGTCGGCGGCGTCCGTTGGGAAGCCAGGCGTGTAGACCACGGGTTACGGTGGGCCGTGCATTGATACCCGCGATCGCCGAGCACCTCGATCAGTTCTCGACTCAAGGCGGAGTCACGTGTGCAGATCATTGCATCGCGACGAACATCGGGAGTCTCTCTTGAGGACCCCTGTCGCCGTTCGGGCGAAGTCGACCGTCCGAACAAGGAATCGAGGTCAAAAAGCGCCATTCTCGGCCTTCGACTCACGCCCGAGAGCCCGATTCGACGAAGCGATTCGGCGACAGTTCCCACCTGTGACCATCATTTCAAGTCTACCATCTGTGGGGGCCAACGGGCGTCACCCTGGGGCCGTACCACCGCTTCTAGTGTTGCCCCTCGATGTCCCTTTGGAGCCGTTTTTTGAGCCACCGAGCCTCGCGGAAATCGCCCTTGCTCTCGATGACCGCGGAGAGCGCCTCGATCGCCTTGGAAGGTTCTCCGTCGGCAATGTGACGGTCGATTTCAACAAAGAGGTTTTCGTGTTTTTTGGCCATCTCGTCCTCGAGAGATCGCTGGCGTGCGGCCCGTTTTTCGACCAGAAGACGCTGCACCTGTTGGTTTTCTGGATCGAGGGATTCTGCCGCCTCGAGATCGGCGATGAGGTCTTCGATGGGGCGCTTTTTGCGAAGGGCCTTGCTGAGGAGCTTTTCGGCTTCGTCTCGTCGGAGCTCGCGCGCTCGCCCAGCGATCGCGCCCTCGAGCTCGTCGAAGGCATCCGAGCCGCCATACAGCCGTCGCGCTACAGCGAGCTCTCGCTGCGCCTCGTCGATTGCGCCCTTCTTGATCTGGCGTTCGACGCTCTGGATCACCTTTTCGATTGCCGTCTGACGGCGGTGGGCTTCGATTCGGCGGTGAACCTCAGTCTCCGTCTCGGCGATCCACTCGTTCAATTCGGGGTAGGCGTCGGTCAATGATCGTGCTTCGTCGAGCGCCTCCTCCGATGTGGCGAAACCCTCTCCGGCGGCACATTCGAGCGCGCGATCGAGGGCGGCCCGGATTCGACTCTCGACCTCTTCCCGGGTCGAGATCTCTCTCTCGACCCGATCACGGAGGATTGCCGCCTCGTCGAAGTCGCCATACTCGTCGATGGCGGTGTCGATGGTGCGGACGGCGGTTTGAAATCTCCTGGCACCGATCAGTCGATCGACCCTGACGCCGGTCTCATCGATCAGGGCCTGTCTCCGTTCGGCCTCCACCTGAAGTCGGAGACTCTCACGAGCGGCCGCCAGGAGATCGTCCGTTCCCTTCGCGTCAGGCGCGATGCGCCGAGCCTCTTCCAAAACCGCGATGGCGGCCTCGAAGTCGGCTCCGTCCATATGCTCGCGAGCCGATGCCTGAAGCTCCTCGATCTTTTCGAGCAGGATGTGCTCGCGGAGCTGCTGAAGCCGATTTTCGAGATCGGCGAAGACCTCCTCCTCACCGTAGAGCTTGCGGCAGAGCGCGAGGGCATGCTCGGCGTCTTCCACCTCTCTCGCTTCGATATGCTTTTCGATCGAGGAGGCCGTGTTTTCGATCTCCTTGGCCCGACGTTGCGCCTCGATCTGGGCGGCCAGGCCGGTCTCCGCGATCCGGAGCCGAGCCGAGATCTCCCGGTTTCCGGGATCGAGCTCCCGGCCTTCCCTGAGAAGGGGGACGGCGCGCTCGAAATCTTCGTCGTCGACCATTTTTCGGCTCTGCGTGTCGATCTCGTCGATCTTCTTTTGTCTTTCGGCCGCGGCTTGTCTCGCGTCTTCGAGGGTCTTCCGAACCTCGGCGAAGACCTTCGCATCGCCCAGAGATTCGATCGCTCTTTCGAGCTTCGACTCCGCGAAGTCGATCTCATCTGCCTCGATCGCCGCGCGCACGTCGTCGGCCGCTTCCTGTCGGCGTCGTTGCATCTTGATGTCGGCGGCGTCGACCGCCTTCAAGAGGTCTTTTGCCTCCTTGTTTGAGGGATCGCTCTCGAGGACGCTGGCGAGCTGCATGCGCGCCTCGTCGAAATGGCTGGCCTCCGCGAGCTTGCCAGCGCCAACGAGCAGCGCACGGAGCTGCGGTTGGAGCGCGCCCTCCGATTTCTGGGCGGGTTCCGAGGTCGCTTTCCCGGCATCGACTGCGGCGGAGGTCTCGAGCTCGGAGTCGCCGTCCGATCTTTCGTCTGGAGGGGGTGTGGTCGCCAGCCCGAAGTTGCGATCCATCCGGCTCTGTGTGCTGCCGGGCTTGCCGGCAACCATTTTGCGGGTGGTCTGAACCGGAATGTCGAAGAGGTCGCTCAGGTGTTCCTTTTCGATCGGATGAGCTTTGCGAAGGGACTCCAGGGCTTCCCGCATAGCCTGAGCCGATTGGTAGCGGTCCTCCGGTTTCTTCTCGAGAGCCTTGAGAACGATGGCGCGCAGCTCTTCGGGGACCGTTCCGTCGGGGTCGGAGGACGCGAAGTCGAGCGGAGGGTGCATGAGATGACCCGAGATCAGAGAGGCGACACTCGTGCCCTTGATGGGATACGAGCCGGTCAAGAGCTCGTAGAGCACCACTCCGTAGGAGTAGAGGTCGCTGACTGCTGTGACTCCGCCGCTTTCGTGAGTCTGGAAATGTTCGGGCGACGAGTAGCGTACCTTGCCGAGAAAGGTTCCGGCGGAGGTGAGGCTGTCGTCTCCCTCGTGACGGACCTTGGCGATGCCGAGGTCGATCAGCTTGACCTGGAGCGCGCGGTCGTCGTCCCGGGTGACGAGGAGGTTATCGGGAGACACGTCCCGGTGGATGACCCGTTTGCGGTGGAGATAGCCAAGCGCATCCAGGCTCTGGCGCGAGATCTCGAGCACCAGACCGAGCGGCGGCCGGCCGAGGAGGGTGATCGTCTCCTGCAGGTTGAATCCGTCGATGAACGCCATGACGAGGTAGGCATAGCCTTTCTCGTCCAGGGGGAAGTCGTAGATCTGTGCGAGGTTTGGGTGGCGCAGTTTGATGGCGACCTTCGCCTCTCGAAGAAACCGCGCTCGGAGGATCTCGTCGTCTGCAAGTTGGGGTCGCATCACCTTGACCACCCGTACCTCGTCGAGCAGACGGTGGCAGACCTTGTAGACGGAGCCCATCCCACCCTCGCTGATCTTTTCGAGAATCTCGTACTTTCCTTCGAGTCGTGCGAGTGGAGTCGCCAAAATGTTGGCTCCTTGTGTATTCTCAGCCTATGCAAGTGGCCACCGGCTGTCAATACGAAGAACACGCCACGCGTCGAAAGACGCGGGGGTAGAATCAGTGGATGAAGGCTCGCCGCAGGACGCTCGTTGTCGCCATCTCTGTCGCGCTCGTCGTTGCGGTGGTGGGGGTGGTTCATCTTCCAGGGGTCCAACGAGCCGCGTGGCGTCGGGTGGCGATTTCAATCGAAGAGTCCACCGGCTGGAAGATCGAGGCCGACAGCGTGGCCCTGCGATTTCTCCCGGCGCGGCTGCTTGCCGATGATGTGAAAGTCGGCTTCGACGGTCGCACGGTCGCGGCAGCGTCACGGGTGCAGATGCGCTGGAAATGGCGCTCGCTGTTGGGCCGGCCCCGGCGGCTTGAATCGCTGTACCTCGATGAGGTGAATCTCGATTTTGGCAACCTCCCCGACACCTCGACGGCTGAAACCGATTCCACGGATCCATCGGTCATCCTCGACAGCTTCGAAATCGGCGACCTCCGCGTGACCGGCGGCCGCGCAGTCGACACCTCGTTTGGGCTTGAAGGCGTCTTCGACGGTGTGGCGGTTGAGGCGCGGCTCGAAAAGGGCGTTGCGAAGCTCGAGCTCGTTGTTGGAGAGGTTGCGGTCGTCCGTTCGGGCAGGATGCTTGACCTCGGCGGGCTGGTCCTCCGCGCGATCGCCAACCGGGAGGGCGTTCGAGTTGACGAGTTCGAACTCGAGGGGCACTCGGCGATGTTTCGCGCGGTCGGCAATCTCGAGATTGAGCCGTCGATCGAGGGTCGATTCGACATTCGTGGTCAGGCCGATCTGAGGGTACTCACCGGCTGGTGGGATCCGAATCTCCTGTCGGG
>CBDTWX010000171.1:0-10309 GCA_965364305.1 uncultured Thermoanaerobaculia bacterium | reverse complement strand
GGAGGCGTCGAGGGACAGGTGACGATCACCCCGGACAGCCAGTGGGTCGTGTACGTGGCCGACCAGGTCTACGACGAGTGGCCGTTCGGCTACCGTGTCCCGATCGCTGGACCGGAGGGGAGCGACGAGGTCATGTGGGCTGTTCCGGTGGATCGGTACTGGCGCAACGGAAAGAACTTCCTGATCGATCCTTCTGTGAGCAACCTCATCGTCGAGGGCCACAAAGCACTGTTCGACTCCGTCCACCGCTTATGGCTGGTTCCCCTGGTTGCAGCCCCTGTTCCTCAATTTTTCGAGCTGGTGCCCGTCTCGGCCTTCGATCCCGACGGAGATGTGAGTCTCGTCACGATCGGCCCGGAGGGCACCATCGTCTACCGGGCGGATCAGGAGGAGGACGGCCGCCTCGAGCTCTTCGCGATCCCGCCGCCGTTCAAGGACGGTTTCGAGAGTGGCGGCACCTTGGCGTGGTCGAGCTCGGTACCCTAGCCTTCACCGTGACCAGGAGCTTCGCCGAAACCGTTCCGCGGCGTCCCATCGCTGCCCGGCACCTTTTCGGCAACTCGGATTTCGAGAGGCTCTGCAATAATCTCCACCGCTGCCGAGGTTTCGGCTGAAGATGACGAAGCGCATGCGATTCCTGGTTTTCTTTTCGATCGTGATGGGGATCTGGCTGGCCTTTCATCTCTATGTGGGCTGGCGCCTGTGGTCGTTGCCCGTCTTCGCTAGCCCACAGGGCCATCGGCTTTTGTTTCTCGGCCTCGCGGTCCTCTACGTCTCCTATCCGCTCGGTCGAACCCTCTACCACCACGGCATGCCGCGACTGGGTACGGCGCTCGAATACGGCGGCGGGATCTGGATGGGTACTCTTGTTCTCCTCCTCACCGGCCTCGCCGTCGTCGACCTCGTGACCGTTTTCGGGCTCGTTTTCAATTCATGGGTGGTGCCGTTACGGACGGCCGCCATCGGCATCGCCGTCGTGCTCGCGGTGATCGCCTGGATCGGGGGCTACGTCCGCCCGCGAACGGTGGAGCTCGAGGTGGGTTTGCCCAATCTGCCGGCCGCGGCGGATGGGATCGTTGTGGCCCATCTCACGGACCTCCATCTCGGCGCTCTCATTGGAGAAAAGCGACTTCGGTCGGTGATCGAGCAGATCCACGGCATGAACCCCGACCTCGTCGTCATCACCGGTGATCTCGTCGATGGCGACGCCGGCACGGTCGAGACGATGGTGCCCACTTTGAACACACTCTCCGCGCCTCTCGGGGTCTACTCGATTCTGGGAAATCACGAGATCTACGCCGGTCCCGATAGGTGCCGCAAGCTGATGCGCGACTCCGGATTCGTGGTGCTCGACAACGCCGCGGCCGAGATCGCTCCGGGGCTGTGGGTTGCCGGCGTAACGGACAGCGGACGAGGCCCGGGATCCGACGGGCACGACGGTGCCCTCGAAGCCGCTTTCTCCGAGGTGGGGGAGGGTGGCGCCGTCGTGTTTCTCCAGCATTCCCCCGGCAACGAGAAGGCGACCGCCGCCACCGGTGCCGGTCTGATGCTCAACGGCCACACCCATGGAGGTCAGATCTGGCCATTCCACCGCGCGGTAGCGCGCGCATACCCTTTCATTGCCGGTGTGCGAGATATTGACGGTATGACCCAGGTCATCAGCCGCGGCGCCGGCCGCTGGGGCGCACCGATGCGTCTCTTCGCCCCTTCGGAGATTTACAGAATCACCTTGAGGTCGCCCAAAGCGGCACCATTTCGAGTAACGCGGCTTCAGGGATGAAAAGACTACGCGCGAGAGTCCGGTACCTTTTACCCTATTGCAGTTAGAAAAGTGTACCGTGATGTTCTTGAGCGGGTGGGGGAGAGAGGATGAATACGACTCCAAAAAACACTCTGCTGGATCTCGCTACGCTCGATGATTCCGTGGGCGCCGCCGTGGAAAAGGCCCTGAGCGGCGAACCGACGATCCTGACCCGGGATGGCCGGCCGGTTGCCGCGCTGGTCTCGATCGATAGCCTGCGAGTGCTGCAGCGCGAGCGCGAGCTCCTGCGTCGGCTCGCCCTCGGCGAGCTCGAGAGCGCCGCCGGCGAGGGCGAAGAGCTGGAATCGGTTCTCGACGACTGCCGGATGCTGCTCGAGGAGAGCTGAGTTGCGCTTCCTGGTGACCCCATCCGCGCGGGCCGAGCTCCTCGAGACAGTGGTCCGGCTCCGGCAACGCGACCGTGACGAAGCCAGGAGTTTCGTGGAAGGCGTGACGGACCGGCTGCGTGCGCTCGCGGACGGCAGCGAGCAGGCGCCCGAGCTGGCGTCGCCCTGGAAAGCCGCCGGTTCGGCCGAGGGCCACCGCCTGTACGTCCGTGAACGCGCAGATGCGATGTGGTTGCTCGCGGTCTTGTCCGAGCCCTCCCCTGACCGATAGATTTGCCAGGCAGAACCGGTGTCATCAGAGATATGGGTTTTCAATCCGGTGCCAAGGCCGTCGTTTGTTCGTTTGTCGGGTGATGAATGCCGAGTTTGGAGCGGACCGGAAAGGTGCCGATTCAGCGTGTGCTTGAGCTCCAGCGAGAAGGGTCGCCGGTCTCGAAACCATCCGAGAAAAGAGCCGAGCTCGGGTACCTGTAAACCCACATTTCGCCGTCGTCCCAGCTGTCGTAGGCCGTGTAGATGAAGTGAACTCTCAGGACCGGATCGTAGAAGACAGCATTGGTGTTTCCTCGAGTGTTGACGAACGAACCGTCAAGTGGGATGGGGGTCAAAAAGGTCGTGGTTTCCGGGTCAAAGGGGAATAATGTGCCGCCGATGATGTCCCAGATGAGCACGGCGCCGCTGCCTGTGTCGATGGTGACTGCGCCGCTGTTCGGCCCCACATTGATCGGTCCGTACGCGGACGGGAAGACGAGCGTCGTCCACTGGGCGGAGGGCACGTCGTACGACCAGATGGCGGATTCGCTCTTGGCTACGAAGAGACGGTCCCGCTCCGCGTGGTACGCACCACTGAAATCGTAGGTGTTGCCGACACCGGGTGGGGGAGGCCCCGGGGCGCTCCAGGTCTTCGTCTCCGGGTCATAGAAACTCGTACCGGTGCGATCGCCAATGAAGTACTGCCCGAGACTGCTGATGTACTCGAACACACCGTAGTCAAACGGACCGTTGGGAGAGGAATTGACGGCGGTGTCGAGCTCGAACTTTCCGGTCGTCGTGTCGTACGCCCACGGACCGAAGACGGTTCCCATGGTGTGCAATCCCTGCGCCTCGAGGGCGGCGATGCCGGTCTCCACCAGCGCCCCGCCCGGCATGAAATAGCGGCCGAAGCCCCCGCTGAATCGAAACATGACGATCTTTTGACGAGAGGAATCGTAGGTCATCTGCTTCCACGCATGGATCATCAGGTGCCCGGGGACGGGTTGCCCGTGGACATTCACCGGGCGGCCGATGCCGTCGACGAAGATGTCTCCGTCGGCCACCTGCTGGTTGAACTCCACGGTGTTGGTGCCCGGGTATAAACAAATCCACGCGTGCGCGTTGATGTCGTAGAACCAGTAGTCGTCCATGCCGTAGTCATCCGGCTTGACATAGGCGTGGACGCCCTCTCCGGTGTAGAACGCGCCGCGAAGGTAGGGAACGAGAACCATGGAGTGCCCGCCCCACGATCGACCACGCGCAACGCCCCAGTCTGGGTCCGCGGCCGGCGGCCCGAGATTGAGCCACTCGTTGTCACCGAGCGCTTCGATCGCGGTGATGTTTGAACCGGGCGGGCTGGGAAGGCCTTCCAGCCGGTTGCCCGTGAACATCGGATCGTCGGCGCGAATCTGCGCGGCCGCGAGCACGATGAGGAAACAGCCGAGGGATCCGAGTCGTTTCCCGATTTTCGTCATGATGAATCCCTCCCGAGGGACGTCTGTCGGTCGGACGTCGACGGCGTCGACCCGAGGACGTGTCGAACGCACCCTGCTCGCTCGACCGTTTCATGGGGCGTCCGAGACACCAACCTACCTGACGGTCTGCAGCGGCGGAGTGATCCGACTCACATCGCGCGGACAGGCATCCGCATAACCTTTGCCCTGGTGCCTTGACAGAGGCGCCGATGACGACCGTGGGGCGCTCTACGTTGGCACATGCAGCCCGGAATGGGACGGGTCGTGTCACTCGCGTGGCCCCCGGAGTTCGACCGAAACGGGTACGAACCTTGCAGCGGGTATACTGTTGGTACTGTGTGAGTTGATCTGTGCGCCACGGTCATTGGATGGAGAATCTGCAATGGAAGACGCTATCCGACAAAAAAGCGACCCGACCGAGGAAGATCTCCGAGGTACGCTGGCTCACACATCGCTGGTTGATCTCTTGCAGCTGCTGAACACGGGAGGGCGCACTGGAGAGCTCGAAGTACGATCCCAGGGGCACGCCGACAAAGCGACCGTGTACTTCGCCGAAGGCCGTATGTCCCACGTCGCTATCGGTGAGCGTGGAGGTCTCGACGTGCTGGCCGAGCTCCTTCGGTGGGAGGACGGCAGTTTTCGGTTCTCACCCAACATCGTCTGTCCGGCGACATCGATTGATGGCCCCTTCCAGGCTGCCATTATGGAGGCCACTCGGCGCCTCGACGAAGGAAACCCGTCCGAGGTAGCTCAGAACAAAAGCTTGATAAACAGTGAGTTACGTCAATTCCTCGTCGCCAGCGATTTCGCCACCCACGCGTATCTCATCGGCAGCGACGGCGGTGTCCTCGCCTCCGGAACCGAACAGGACGATTCCCTGCCCTGGCTCGACAGGTTTCGAGATACGTTGGTTCAAATCATCGGTCACTACCCGCCGCGACAGCTCAATCGAATGATCTTTGACGAAGCGGAGCAAACCCTGATCGTGGCGTGCCTGGACGGGGGGGCAGCACTGCTGGTCGCCGCCACGAAGGCCGCACCACTCGGTTCGGTGATGTTCGTCGTGGACCGTCTATCTCGCACTGTCAAAAATCTCCAGCGCGAGGGACAGAGCTGAAGACCAAAACCGCGTGGGTCGCAGGCAGGTCTGAGCCGAGTCGGAGGATTCAGACGATCTTGACCCGTCTGCGGCACGACCCCGCGAGCGATGTCGGTTTGATCGAGCGCCCCAGACGCTCCCAATCCGATGATCACCTTTTGTCACCTGCACGTGCCCAGTCGCCGAATCGCCCGAATCGCGGACCCGGCAACGTTTGATAGCGAAGCGGTTGGAAGATCCTGCCGTCCGCGCCCGTTTCCGGTTCAGGGAGACGCAGGATGAAGCTATTGATTCGGATCGCCCTCGGTTGCCTCGTCGCATTGGGCGCGGGTCCTGGTGCAACACCGCCCATTGCGGATGCCGAAACCGAGTGGTACAGCGAGAAGCGCCCGAGCCGGTACGGCATCGGCAAGGTCTACATGGGTCGCGAGATCTCTCAGGTCCTCGGCCACCGTGGGATCCGATGGCTCGAGCGCCCCGAGCGGGAGCGCGAGGAGCTTCCCGAGGTCGTCATAGCCCACCTCGAGCTCGAGCCTGACGACGTTGTCGCCGACGTCGGCGCCGGTTCAGGCTTCTTCAGCGTCAGGATCGCCCCCCTTGTACCTCGCGGGCGGGTGCTCGCGGTCGACGTCCAACCCGAGATGATCGACGTTCTTGAGCGCCGTCGACAGGAGACGGGGTTCGACCAGCTCACGCCGGTTCTCGGCTCGCTGACCGACCCCAAGCTGCCCGACGGCGAGGTGGACGTCGTGCTCATGGTCGACGCCTACCACGAGTTCTCCCATCCCCGGGAAATGATGGAGGCGATCGTCAGGTCCCTCGCACCGGGCGGCCGCGTCGTGCTTGTCGAGTACCGCGGCGAGCAGCACGGCACCGGTGTGCTGCCGCTGCATCAGATGACCGTGGCCCAGGTCCGAAAGGAAATGGGCGCGGTGGGTCTCGAGCTCGAGGCCAACCACGACCCGCTCCCGATCCAGCACATCCTGGTTTTCCGGCGGCAATGAGACAACGTCGGCCTGAGTCTTGTTCACATAAAAGTCGCTGTTCGGAACCAGCGTCCAGTTGCCGCTCAATCCGTTGGCCGGCCCAGCCGGATCAGCCGAGATCAACGCGTTGTCCGAATTGCCTGTAAACAACTTCGTTTCACCCCATCCACGGAAACCCATCTGCGCCCGGCCGACCTTATCGAGACATCACCCGCTTCGTTTTCCTCCGCTGTGACGACTCGGGTGTTCCGACCGTTCCCATCTACCGCGCCGATGGCCAGCTCGGCGCGCAGAGGTAGCAGCGCGCACACCGGTCTCGCTTCACCAACGACTTCTGGGCGTGCACCCTAGGTGGCATGCGGAGGAGTATTCGACTATCTTCCTGTGTTGAGGGAACCGTCAAAAACCGGAGGGCAATGAAATGAGTTCGCGCAGGTTTGTGATCTCTTTTTGCGCATCGGGGTTTTTGAGTCTCGCAGCTGCAGTGAATCCTGTGACTGCGAAAGAACGGGAGGCTGCAGACAACGGGCACACGTTCACAAGTGTGATTGTGGGTGGTGGAATTTCGGGGTTAACAGTCGCGTATAAATTGAGAACGAAAGATATCCTGGTTTTAGAAAAGTGGCCACAAGTTGGTGGTCGGGTTTGGGAGGGTGAGTATAGGGGTTATTCATTTGCGCGTGGGGCGGAATATCTTGGCAAGCCCGAGGGCGTTCTGAATAAAATCATCAGGGATTACAATCTCGAAGATCAGAGAATTCAAGATCAACAGATTCAGGCATGGCTATCCCCTGATGGGCCGGGGAGCATATCGCGCGAGGGCGCAACTCAATGCAATGAACGGGAAAGAACCCAGAACGTTTATTCTTGTCTGCGATTACATGGCGTTGCCTACGATGGAGGCGGCGATGGCCCAAGCCGAATACGCAGTCAAGAAGTTGAAGCTCAGGCAAAAAGAACTTTTCAGTGCGAGGTATGTTAAGGAGGTATCATGCGTTCTCAAGAGTGTTCACGAAGAGTCTTCGCTCTGATCGCGGCTCTAGCGGTCTTCTTTGGCTGCGCCGGTCCTCAATCACAGCCCGAAATCACCGGTACCGCCGATCCGGCCCGGCCCGCGCCGATGCCGGACACGCTGGTGACGGCCGAGTGGCTGAACGAGCACCTCGATGACCCGAATCTTGTCGTCCTCGACTGCACCGTCAGTGTGGAACAGGGTGAGAACGGCCTGGTGATCGAGAGCGGCCGAGCCGGGTACGATGCCGGCCATATCCCCGGCGCCGGATTCGCGGATCTGATGGGACCGCTCGCCGATTCCGGAAGTCCTCACATGTACGCCGTGCCGTCTCCGGAAGAGTTTGCAGCTGTGATGGGAGCACTGGGTGTGGGCGATGATTCCCGGGTCGTGCTCTACGACGCGAGCATGTCGGCGTGGGCGGCTCGGGTCTGGTGGATGCTGCGCTGGGTCGGCTTCGAGAGGGTCGCGATCCTCGATGGAGGGCTGGGAGCGTGGCAGGCCGAAGGCCTGCCGTTGTCGACCGAACCCGTGGACCGACCGACGAGGCAGCTCACGCCCGCGCCGCGGCCGGAGTTGATCGCCGATCGGAACGAGGTCTTCGCAGCGATCGACGACGACGCCGTTTCTCTCATCGATACCATGCCCGAGCAACATTACCGGGGCGAGATGGCCATGTATGCCCGTCCGGGCCATATCCCAACTGCGAAGAACGTCTCCGTGATGTCTCTTCTCGACGAATCGGGCCGCTACCGCCCTCGGGAAGAACTGGCTGCGCTGTTCGACGACGAGAAGGGTGCTCGCGTACACTGCTTCGCTCCAGGAGTGGGCTGCCGATCCGGCGAATCCGATGGAGGTCGAGACCGCGGCACAGTGAATCCGGATGGTGGGTGACGCTAAGGGGCCGGCGACAAACCGCTACCTACCTTGATCGGACTTTTCCGAGGTTATGTCGTTTGAGATTGTGACGACAGAGCTGCGTGGAGTTCATCTATGTGGCACCGCAGTACGGAACCGTGTTCGTGCGCAGTGGGCCGGGACGCGGCGACTGGGGCGATCGCGACTGGACGGCGCTGTTCTATTTCGCTGCGGAAAGACTGGGGAACCAGGAGTTCCAGGAGAATCCGAGTTGACAACGTGAGCCTCGTGCAGACACCTGTTGATGAGCAGGTTCACGCGATCTCGAAGACCATCCCCGCTCGGCGAAGCCGGTCCACAAGGGTCAGCCCCAGAGCAGTCGCCGGGGTGAGGATGCCGCCGTCGCTCTCGAGGCTGGCGCCGTCGAGCGCGAGGCACAGCGCCGACTCGCCGAGCATCGTGGCGGTCTCTCCGTATCCGGGGTCCTTGTTGCCGCGTACGGTGGCGGTGATATCGAACGCCTGACCATCGGCCGCCGTGCCGCTCCCGTGCAGAGTGATGTTGAAGAAGCCCTTCTCGCGGGTCTGCCGGTCCGGACCATCGCCCGGCGACGGAAGCAGGGTCCTCGTGAGCAGTGAACGCGTCGGTCCCCAGCTCAGCGCAGCCGCGAATGCGCCCAGCCCGCCTGCCATGGCCGTGGCTCCGAGCCTGCCCTTGATCCCGGGCGGGAATCCCGTGACCTCGGCATAGCGGAAATCGCGTCCGTAGCGCCAGTCAGCGAGCGCGTTGGACCGTCGCACGACGCGGGTGTTGATGGCAGCCATCACGAAAGGACCCACCCATCGGCCGAGATCCCGGTCGAGGCGCGGCCCGGCGAGGTCCGGTCCATCCGGTCCGTGGCGTTCGCCCTCGGGGTTGAGAGCATAGGGATCGGTGACGATTCGCCGGATTGCGGGGTCGCTTTTCGCCTCCTCGAGGACGTTGGTGAGGCTCGCCACGGTGCCGCCGGAGAATCCACCCCGACTCGCACCCAGTACCAGCGTGATGCGATCGAGCGTCACTCCGAAACGGCCGGCCGCGGCTTGATGCAGCATCAGGACACCGAGGTCCGACGGGATCGAGTCGAACCCGCAGCAGTGGACGATCCGGGCGCCGGTGGCCTTCGCCCTCTCATGATGGCTGTCGATCATGGCCCGAATGAAGGGCACCTCACCGGTGAGGTCGCAGTAGTCGGTCCCCTCCTCGACGCACGCCGCCACCAGCTCGTGGCCGAACTTGGCGTACGGCCCGACGGTGGTGCACACGACCTCTGCGGCGGCGGCCATCGCGTCGAGGGATTCGCGATCGTGGCTGTCGGCGAGGATCAAGGGGAGGTCGGCCGCTGCCGGGAACCGACGAGCGAGGCGGTCACGCAAGGCCTCGAGCTTGGCGGCGTTTCGACCGCCCAGGGCGAGGCGAATCCCGGTCTCGGTCAGGTGCTGGGCCAGGTACTCGGCGACCAGCGCCCCGGTAAACCCGGTGGCGCCCCAAAGAACGATGTCATGTTGGCGGGATCGATCGGGGGTCCTGGTCAATTCGGCCTCCTCGATGTGCGTGGCATGGTTCTCCACGAGGCGTGTCGTCTGACGGTGTTCAACGCGAGCCCCTTTTTCCGTGCCGTTGAAGAATTCCCTGCTCTTGCGCGGCCCCGAGGACCGGAAGGGCTTTCGCATATGCAGCTCGCGCACCGGTTCGACGGAGCCAATCCGCCACCTTCTCGAGATTGGCGGGCTGCCGTCGGACGAGATCGACGAGGTCCGCGTGCCTCGCGTCGTCGAGGCGGGGACCCTCCCGCCTCCAGGTGGCAAGCACGACCTGGGTCGGCGTCGCCAAGGCGAGGCTGGCGCCGCGACCGATCACCTTCTCGAGCTCCAGCGCCGGATCGCTGGCCAGGGTTCGGGTGGGCAGCGGGAACTCGATCCTTCCGCGGGGGCTCTCGAAGATACGGCCCGTACGCTGGGTGAAACCGTGCCGGCCGAGCACCTTGGCGATCTTGAGTCGGGCTGCGGGTCCGATGAGGTCATACTCGAAGTTTTCGTAATACTCGTCGACGAAGACCGAGACCGCGGGCAGCCAGAGGCAGGCCACTGCGCTGACGCCGGCGCCGTCAAACCACTGGGCCACGTCGTCGATGAGCGATGAAGCTGACTCGTTCATGGCGTCCTTTGAAGATCGATTCTCCGGGTCAGTGTACCTGGTCACCTTACACCGGCGTGACAACCTCGCCGATAGGATGTCGGGTTGTATCATTTCGGCGCCAGCACCAGCATTCTGTAATTTTGGCTCCTAGCCCGGACTATTCACCAGCGTTCGAAGCGAAAGGTTCGAGGTGACGTGCCCAGGATCGTTTTCGACCCGAGGGGCGCGGAGGCGTACGTGACAGTGCGTCGAGCACCCCGAGGCGAGAAAACGGCGCTGGGTGCGGTGCATCGGGCCTTGC
>CBDTWX010000170.1:0-10349 GCA_965364305.1 uncultured Thermoanaerobaculia bacterium | reverse complement strand
GTTTCCTTGCCGTAGCACCCGAGGAAGTCGGCCCGGGTGGTGTCGAAGGTGAAGAGCACGACGTTCATCGGCCGTTCCGCCCGGCAGCCGAGAAGGGCGAACGCGACAAAGACAAAGGTTGCGATGGCGAGCGTTCGTGTTCGGCGGCTTCTCGTGGCCGCGCCGCCGGCTTTCATGGCTGAACCCCACATCCGAACCCGAAGATCGAATGGATTGTCGGTTTTTCAGGCAGACATGTCATGTGCCGAATAGTAGCATCGGTCACGGTCAGCGACAGAATGCAGGGCCAAGGGCAGGGGCAGATGTCAGAGGCAGAGAAGAGTGGCTCGGCCAGACGGCAGGTACGGCATCTTGGGGCGCGCGCAGGGGCATCGACGACGCCGGTGCCACCCTTCGTATTGTTCGAACGCGGCGCGTTGGCAGATCGAGAATTGCTGCATTCGAACAATGCGAAGGGTGGCACCCTGCGCGTCGAAGCAAGAAGTTCGTACCGGTTTGGCTGCACACTGCACGCCGAAGGGAGTAGCGCGTACCGATGAGTGGCACATCGTACGTCGAAGCAAGGAGCGTAGATCCGTGGTTTTACAGGCGACGTGCACGCCCTTTCCGCCAGCCCCGACCCGTACGCTGCTGAGGACCTTCCAAGGAGACTGCAGATCCTCCCACGGTGTCTCCGAAATTGCGCGGGTTGACTGCTGACAACGGCCTCGGGTCGCTGACGACTGCCAATGTCTCCTGTCGCTGAGCCTATCGCCGCGCGCCGTCATGAGCTGGCGGTACGAATATTTTCTACTCGATCGAGAAGTCCATCAGCTCGACCGGCAGGCCGGCTAGCCTGCGCACTTCGATGGAGTGGTGTGAGACTATACCTTCTCCACCTCTCGGTCATAATCCACCCCCGGCATTTCGAACCCGTGGTGGCGCAGGAACTCGCTGCGAAACTCGGCGATCTCGGCAACGTGGTCGGTCTGCGATTCCTGCACCTGCCGCCATAGCTCAGCGACCTCGCTCTGCACATCCTCCCGCATCTCCCAGTCGTCCAATCGGATCCGGCCCTCGGCATCGAGCGGCTTCGGGTCGGAGGTGAAGAGGTAGTCGCGGTAGAGGCGGTACATCTGCTGAATGCAGCCCTCGTGCAACCCCTTGCGTTTCATGACCGCGTAGAGGAGCGAGATGTAGAGGGTGACCGAGGGGATCACGGCGCTCGCCCGAGTCACCAAAGCCTTGTTGACTGAAATGAGGGCCCGGACGTCCTGATCCGCAAAGCGACGATTGATCGTCTTCGCGGTCGCCTCGAGGTGCTTTTTGGCCCGGCCCATCGTGCCGTCGCGGTAGATCGCCGCGGTGAAGTCGGGACCGATGTAGGAGAGTGCCAGGGTCAGCGCACCAGGCGCGAGCAGTTTTCGTTCGTGCAAGGCGGTGATCCAATCCATCCAATCCTCACCGCCCATCACCTTGACCGTCTCGGCGACCTCCTCCTCGGTGGCTGGTTCGGAAACCACCTCGGAGAGGGCGCCGGTCTTGATGTCAACGGTCTTGCCGGCGAAGCGCCGGCCGATCGGTTTCACCACGGATGAGTAGATCTGGCCGGTGGCGGCATCGATTCGTCTCGGGGCGGCGATGCTGTAGATCACGCAGTCGATCGGACCCATCTCGTCGCCGATCCGCCGGATCGTCTCGTCCTTGACGTCGTTCGAAAAGCTGTCCCCGTTGACGCTGATCGCGGTCAGACCGGCTTCTTCGGCTTCCTGTTCGAAGGCGAGGTTGTTGTACCACCCAACCGTTGCCGTCCGGGTTCCCGCGCCCGGTCGTTCGAGGAACACGCCGGCGGTCGCCGCGCCGCACGAGAATGCCGAGACGATTCGCGCCGCCAGACCGTAGCCGTTCGAGGCGCCGACGATCAACACCCGGTGCGGCCCCTTGATCGATGGCTGACGACACACGTATTCGATCTGCTCCCGAACCTGCTCTCGACAGCCCTCGGGATGCGCGGTGAGACAGATGTTCTGACGGATCCTGGGCTGGATTATCATGGTTGCGCGGCCGATACGTCGATGTCCGAATGGACGCGCTCCCGTGGATCGTCGTCGTTCATCGAGCCGTCCGAAGACTCCATCGTTTCCCCCCTAACGAATCGAAAAAGTTGCAGCTTCCTGCCCTTGGCAACACATTCTGCTGCGTCGCGATTTCAGTGAGTCGATGTCCCGGTTCAGAATCGAGCCGACGTCGTGCGCCCGCGCTGCTCCATCGCGAACACGACGATCCCATATCCCGACGGCGGGCTCCCTGGTATTCTGCGGTTGCGAGCGCGAACCGCGGAGGCCCGTTGGACACACTGGAAATCCAAAGATTGTTGGAAGAAGTCGCCGCTGGGAAGATCGGCGCGAACGATGCTTTCGATCGGCTGCGGGCATCAGGCGTCGAGGATTTGGGCTTTGCGCGCCTCGACACAGACCGGGAACGACGGACCGGGATGGCCGAGGCGATCTTCGCCCCTGGCAAGACCGACGAGCAGCTCGAGGCGATTGTCGAACGGTGTTTGAGCCACAGCGGCAAAGTGCTGGTCACCCGCCTCGACCCGGAACGCGCCGCTCCCCTGCAGGCGCGCTTTGCCGAACCTCGTTATCACGCGCTCGGACGGATCCTCGAATGCCGACCGGACCGCGACCCCTGGTGCCCTCCCGTCGCAGTCGTGTCAGCGGGGACCTCGGATCTCCCGGTGGCCGAGGAGGCCGCGTTGGTCCTCGAGCACCTGGGCCACCCGGTGGACCGCATCAACGACGTTGGTGTCGCCGGGATCCATCGTCTGTTCTCGGTCCTCGAGCGGCTGCGCTCCGCCCGCGCGCTCGTCGTTGCGGCGGGCATGGAGGGCGCCCTGCCGTCGGTAGTGGCCGGGCTGGTCGATCGGCCGGTGGTGGCGGTGCCCCCCTCGGTAGGCTATGGAGCCAGCTGCGGCGGTGTGGCGGCCCTCCTGGGAATGCTCAATTCATGCGCCGCCGGCATCGGCGTTGTGAACATCGACAACGGTTTTGGCGCCGCCACTCTGGTTCATCGAATCGCTCCCGGGAATCACGAGGGAGAGGAGTCATGAGTCGGCGGGTCCTCTACCTCGACTGCGCGGGCGGTGCGGCTGGAGACATGCTGGTATGCGCCCTGGTCGAAGCCTTGGGCGGCGTGCACCTGATCGACGAGCTGCCGCAACGGCTCGGTTTTCCCGATGTCTCAATTGAGTGGCCGGGATCGCGCCCGGGAGGTTTTGCGGCGAGGAGATTGGTCGTCCACCTCGACCCGTCCGCTCACCCGCACCACCGAAAGCTCTCGGACGTCAACGCGATCATCGATGGTGGCGAGATCGCGCCGGCCGCTGCGGCGATGGCCAAAAAGGTCTTCCTCCGTCTTGCCGCGGCCGAGGGCGAGGTCCACGGACGGCCTGCCGAGGAGGTCGGGTTCCACGAGGTGGGCGCAGTCGACGCCCTGATCGACGTCGTCGGCGCTTGCATTCTCCTCGATCAGTTGGCGCCTGAAGAGGTCGTGTGCTCTCGACTCCCGATGGGCGAGGGCACAGTGAGCTGCGCCCACGGCGAGCTGCCGCTGCCGGCGCCCGCGGTTGCGGCGATGCTCAACGGCGTGCCGGTCTTTCCGGCCGGAGTCGAGGGGGAGACCGTGACACCGACCGGGGCTGCGCTGGTGACGACGTTTGCCCATCGCTTTGGTCCGATGCCTGCCATGATCGTCGAGGCTGTCGGAGTGGGTGCGGGATCCAGGGAGTACCCGGGGCTGCCCAACGTGGTTCGTGCTTTTGTCGGGTCGATCGCGGAGGCAGCCGAGGTGTCCGAGACCGACAACCTGGTGGTGGAGTGCAACGTGGACGATCTCGATCCTCGCGTGCTGCCGGTGGTGATCGAACGCCTCCTGACCTCCGGTGCCCTCGATGCCTATGTCGCCCCGATCGTGATGAAGAAGGGACGACCGGGTCATCTGATCACCGCCCTGGCACCGACCGCTGCTGCCGACGCAGTTATCGATGTGCTGCTGCGCGAGACCACGAGCCTCGGCTGTCGGACCTTTCCGGTGACCAAACATCATCTGCAGCGGCGGATGGAGACGGTCGAGACGCCGTGGGGGCCGGTCGAGGTCAAGGTCGCATTGACGGGTGGTCAGGTGCTGCGAAAAATCCCCGAGTTCGAAGCCTGCGCCGAGCTCGCGCGCCAGGCCGGTGTTCCGGTGCGCGATGTGCTGGCCGCTGCCGGCGGCGCGGTTGGAGATGAGGAGTGATGGTGGCCGATTACGATGATCTGCTCGAGTGGTTCCGTGACAAGGCTTCGGCCCTCGTCGCGTTCTCCGGGGGTGTCGACTCGACGCTGCTTGCCCGAGCGGCTCACGATGCCCTGGGCGATCGCGCACTGGCGGTAACCGCGGTCTCGGCGTCGCTGGCGCCGCGCGAGCTCGACGAGGCGAAGGATCTGGCGGCGCGCATCGGCATCGAACACCGGCTCGAATCCTCCTCGGAGACCTCGCTGCCGCAGTACCTCGTCAACGACGGCAACCGCTGCTACCACTGCAAGACCGAGCTCTACTCGATCTGCAAACGCGCCGCCGAAGAGGCGGATCTGGCGGTCATCGTCAACGGCCTCAACACCGACGACCTCTCCGACCATCGGCCGGGCAACGCGGCTGCCGACGAGGCCGGTGTGCGTTCGCCCTTTGTCGAGCTCGGCTTTGACAAGGCGGCGATCCGCGAGCATTCGCGCCGCCTCGGTCTGCCCACCGCGGACAAACCGGAGCTCGCCTGTCTGGCGTCGCGGTTTCCCACCGGGACCCCGATCTCGGTGGTCGGTCTCGAGCAGGTGGCGGCGGCCGAGGAGGCCGTGGCGTCGCTCGGATTCTCCCAGTACCGGGTCCGTTTCCACGGCGACCTCGCGCGGGTCGAGGTGCCTGCGGCCGAGCTCGACCGTCTTGCCGACAAAGAGCTCCGCCGCCGGCTTCTCGCGGGCGTCCGAGCGGCCGGTTTTCGTTTCGTGACGGTCGATCTGGCGGGCTACGCCCGTGGTTCCTCGAATGCCCTCTCGATGGGGGCGTCGGGGTAATCGCGATTCGCCGCCCCTGTGGCGATAATGGCGAGAAGTCTGGGCCGGGTGTCGGCGACCCGCACATTCCTCCCGAGTCTTCGGCCGCGCGAGAGCCCTCGGTTGTCTAGTCGAGCTCGCAAACGACGCGAAAGCCGGAGAGCAGGCAGTAGCGAAATGTCGGCTCGAAGTAGATGCGCTGCGCGCTGCGGTTCTGTGACGCGCCGTTGAACCATCCTCCGCCCCTGATGGTTCGGAATTGCCCGGTCTCGGGTCCGCCCGGGTCCTCGACTGGAGACTCCGAGTAGTAGGCCTCCGCATACCAATCTCCGCACCACTCCCAGACGTTGCCGTGGACGTCGTGGAGTCCGAAGGGGTTCGGCTGAAAGGATCCGACCGGTGCGACGAAGGCGTGGCCGTCATCCCACGAATTCGCCCAGGTGGCGGCGGGCATTGCTGCTTCGAGTGACGCGTCCGCCGTGTTCGCAACGCGCACCAATGATTCGGGGTTGTCGCCCGTCCACCACGGTGTCTCCGTTCCGCCTCTCGCCGCGTACTCCCACTCCGCCTCGGTGGGTAAGCGGTATCGGCGGCCTTCCGTCTCGCTCAGCCAGGCGCAAAACGCTTCGGCGTCGGCCCAGCTGACCATCAGCACGGGGTGGTCGCCGCGTCGTTGAAAACTCGGAAATCCGGGAGCACGCCAGTCTGTGTCAGGATCCCGCATGACCCTGCCGGTGGCGAAATCGATGCCGAATCCGCCGCCAAGTTCGCGCTCCGCCTCCGTTTCGTATCCGGAGGCTTCTACAAAAGTCTGAAATTGTGAGTTTGTCACCTCGTGAATGCTCATCTCGAAATCGTGCGTGATTCGCACGGTGTGCGCGGGGCGTTCGTTCTGCCTGTGTCCGCGCTCTGTCGTTGGTGATCCCATGCGGAACTCGCCGGCCGGGATCTTCACGAGTCGCATTCCGATGGAGTTGACCCTGTGACGGTGAGCGAGGCGAGTGTCATCGCTCGATTCTTCGGCGGCTCCGCAGGCGACAGTTGTGATGACGACGGCGAGCGCGGCGAATCTGTGGGATGCCCGCATGCGATTCCTCCTCCTCACGCCTCCGTCGGTGCGGTGAGCTGCGGCCCGTCCAAGCCGCAATCCAGCGACCGTTGATCTGTCGATCCGCGGCCCTTTTCGAGACCACACCACGAACGCCGCAGGGAATGTGCCGTTTACAATACACGTATCTGAGGGACTTTGCTTCCGATGCTTCGCCAGTTCCTAAGATTCGACATCCGCCGGCACCCTGGACCAATGATCTCTTTTGGTTTTGGAAGGCACCATCCGTGGGTGTCAAGAAACGCCTCGCTTTTGTGGGATGAGCTCGCGATGACCGTGCAGATCATTGGTCCAAGTGGCGAGGTCTTTGCGGCGGGAACTGCCCAGGATATGAAGACTGGTGAGCATCATCCAAGAGGCCTGCTCATGATGCGGTTTTGAGAGTCGTCGCGACCTGGCAACAAAGACTCGTAATCCCTCCGGAAATTGGTGATAATTGCGCCATGGAACACCACATTGAAGCTGCTGCGGCGGATCCCACGCCCACAGCGCCGCGATTGACCCTGCGTCTGATGCTGCGCGAGGCGGTGGAGCGCCTGTTTGACGTGGAGAGAGGTTGGCTGCGAACGGCTCGCGAGCTGACCCTCAAGCCGGCTGCGATGATCCGTCGCTACGTCGACGGCCACCGCTGGGTCTATACCAACCCATTCGCCTACCTGGTGGTGGGTTCCGCGGTCAGCATCATCGTCCAGAAGTCGGTCGGTTTTCAGGAACGGCTGGTTTCGACGGCACAGGCCAGAACAACAGAATCTCCGCTCCAGATGGAGTTCGTCAACCGCTTTACCGAGCTGGTGTTCCAGAACGGTCTCTACCTGACCTTCGGGATGCTGGTGCCGATGGCGCTGTTGGCCCGACTTTTTTTCCGGAGGTCGGGCTACAACCTGGCGGAGTGCTTCGTCTTCGCCCTCTACACGGGCGGCCATCTGGCTCTGCTCAGCGTGGTCTTTGTACCGTTGTACATGCTGCTGCCGTCATCGAGCTGGATTCAGGGAATGGCCGGGCTGGCCGTCGCGATCGTCTACTCGGTGTATGCGGCGCGGGGATTCTTCAGTGGCGGCCTGGTTGCCGTCGCGATCAAGATCTGTGTGGCCTATGTCCTGGCCTACGGTCTCTTCTTGATCGTCATGATGGTCTGCGTCGCCATCTACATCATCGTCGTGATGGTGCCGGCCTCGTCGGGGGTCGACTGGGACTTGGTGACCGCCACCGAATACGAGGCCGTCCCGGTGATCGAGAAGTTGTTGGATGACGGCGCCGACATCGACATGACCCTGCAGCGCACCGCGCTGCACGCGGCTGCCGAGCAGGGCAACCTCGCGATCGTCGACCTCCTGATCGACCGCGGTGCGAATGTCAACCTGGTGGACATCCACCGCAGGGTCCCGATGTTTGTTGCCATTGCAAACCATCACCCGGAAGTCGCCATGCGTTTGGCCGAAGCCGGAACCGACCCGAGCATCCTCACCACCGACGGCAGCACACTGTTGATGGCGGCGGTGAGGGCCGAAGACATGGAGCTCGCTCGTTGGGCCCTGGATCATGGAGTGGATGTCGATGCCGTGCGGTCGGAAAAGGACCATGCCACCGCCCTGATGATGGCAGCCGCAAAAGGCAACCTGGAGATGGTCGATCTGATGCTCGCTCACGGCGCCAGCCCGGATGCGACAAATCACAAAGGCCAAACCGCCCTGAACCTCGCCAAGGGTCAGCAGGTGCGACAGCTTCTTCGAGAATCGGTTGATCGTGCGGCACCAGGCCCTACGCCGAGCCAGTCCTCCCACGACCGCCTATCGGACGGATCGTAGGAATCGAACAGCCGGGTGCGCCAATCGCCAGGTTCAATCCGGGGTCGTGTCAGCGACAGTGACAGGGACAGGTTCAGCGACAGCGGTCAGTGTCAGCGTCAGTCGCCAGCGGCAGGGAGCAGCGGCAGATGACAGCGTCAGCAATGACTACCAGGGCACTGCGGTGCCGTCATATTTCTGGAAGCTACCGGTGTCCTCCGGTTCGAGACCATCGATGACGGACCGCATCCCGGTGATCGACTCCGCCGGACTCAGCGGCGCCTCGGCCCCTCCCATGTCGGTGCGGACCCAGCCCGGGCTCATGACGATGCAGATGAAACCCTGGTCGCGGAGCTGGGCGGCGAGCGAACGGGTGAACATGTTGAGCGCCGCCTTGCTTTCGCGGTAGCCCCAAAAGCCGCCGCCGGTGTTTCTTTCGATGCTGCCGAGATCGCTGGAGATGCTCACGATCTTCTTGGTCGACCCGAGCTGGAGGTTGGGCAGCAATGCCTGGGTGACGCGCATCGGACCGATGGAGTTGACCGCCAGAACGCGTTCCACCGAATCGAAATCGAGGCCTGGAAAGTCCGCGTCGCGATTCGCCATGCCGGCGTTGTTGATGAGCAGGTCGATGGGGTGGTCCTCGAGATCGGCAGCCAGTCGCCCGACGCTCGCAGCATCCGCCACATCGAGCTGCATCACCCGCACTCCGAGGGCCTTCAGATCGGCGGCCGTTTCGGGCTTGCGTGCCGTTCCGATCACGGACCACCCAGCCTGTGCGTACTGGCGGGCAAACTCGAGCCCGAGCCCGCGGTTGGCGCCGGTGATCAGAACGGTCTTCGAGGTCTCGCCGTGATTGGCGGCTTCGGCGGCGCACGGCATGACGAGTGCTACGGCCATCAGGGCGATCAGCTGGAATTTTGCGTGGAACTGGGCATTGAGTCGGTGGGATGTCACGGGAGTTCTCCTTCTGTGCGAAAATCTTCGGATCCTCAGGGGGAGGCTCGATGTTCACAGCTGCAACACGGACGCGGTCTCATCTGTTCCCTCCACACGATCGAGTCCGGCGCGCTCCGTGAGGTTCTGATCAGCGGAAACCAAGTGAAATGAAAACAAAAAATCAATCGTTGCATCGGATCAAAGGAGTTATTGAATGATTCACGCCTATGCAGCTCACGAGCCCTCAGGAAAATTACAGCCGTTTGAGTACGACCCCGGCGAGCTCCACCCCGGACAGGTCGAGATCGATGTTCACTCGTGTGGGGTGTGCCATTCCGATCTGTCGATGCTGGAAGATCAGTGGGGGATGGCCACCTTCCCGCTCGTTCCAGGACACGAGGTCGTCGGCACGGTGGCCGCTGTTGGTGACGGCGTGACCCATGTCGCGGTTGGCGACAACGTGGGCCTGGGTTGGTACTCGGCAAGCTGTCTTGGTTGCCATCAATGCATGAGCGGAGATCACAACCTCTGCGCCGGGGCGGAAGGCACCATTGTCGGGCGATACGGTGGTTTTGCCGACAAGGTGCGGTGCCAGGCCGAGTGGGCGGTTCGCCTGCCGGACGGTGTCGACCTGGCCAAGGCCGGTCCTCTCTTCTGTGGCGGCATCACGGTGTTCAACCCGATTGTGCAGTTCGGTGTGCGTCCGACCGACCGGGTGGGTGTGATCGGGGTCGGAGGCCTGGGCCACCTGGCCCTGCAGTTTCTCGCCAAGTGGGGCTGCGACGTCACCGCGTTCTCGTCGACCGACGCGAAGGCAGACGAGGCCCGCGAAATGGGCGCCCACCACGTCGTCAACTCGCGCGATGCCAGCCAGATCGAGGCTGTCGCCGGAAGCTTCGACTTCATCCTGTCGACAGTCAACGCCGATCTCGACTGGGATGCATATCTCGCCGCCCTCGGTCCGCGAGGTCGCCTGCATTCGGTCGGCGCGGTGCCTTCGCCGATACCGGTTCCCGCGTTTGGCGTCATCCCGGGTCAGAAAAGCGTCTCGGGCTCGCCTCTCGGCTCGCCGGCGACGACCGAAACGATGCTGGAGTTCTGTGCCCGGCACGGGATCGAGGCGGTGACCGAGCATTTTCCGATGAGCGAGGTCAACGACGCCATGGAACATCTCCGTTCCGGCAAGGCCCGCTACCGGATCGTGCTCGACCGAGGATAGCGGACTGGATCCGGCGGTTGCGTGGAAATTCACGCCCGTCATCATCCGCAGGGCGTCTTTGGACGCGAGCTTCGTCAGTACGGGCTCTCGAAAGCACGGACAAATACTGGAGGTCAATCATGCCGCGAGCGATATGGAATGGTGCCGTGATCGCCACGTCCGACACCGTCGAGTCGGTGGAGGGCAACGCGTACTTTCCCCCGGATTCGGTGAACACGAAAAACCTCGAGCCG
>CBDTWX010000169.1:0-10354 GCA_965364305.1 uncultured Thermoanaerobaculia bacterium | reverse complement strand
AGGCACAGTCATTGTGTCATCCCGACCGGAGGAGCATAGCGACGGAGCGGAGGGATCTGTGGAAATGGGCTCGGCCCGGACGATCGTCTACCATCGCCCCATGAAAACGCCACAATCTTTCCGGTACGGGGGCGCATGGAAATTCCGAATTCCGAATTCCGAATTCCGAATTCGTGTTGTGCACCGCCCCGCACTTCTCGTGACCATCGCAGCCATCTTCTGTGTGCCGGCTCATATCGTTCATGGCGACGCCATCGTCGTCACCAAGGCAATGACGGCCTCGACGGTCGTGGAGATCTTTATCGAGGAGTCCGAGATCCTCGTCGAGATGGAGATCGGCGTGTCCGACCTCCTGGCCTTTCACAATCTCCTGCCGGACGAAATGCGATCGCGAATGGGACTCGAGCCGGCACCGCTCGGTGAGCGCCTCGCGCGGTTTTTTGGCGAGGACTTCGTCATTCGCGCCGACGGTGGCCCTCCCCTCCCCGGCCGCGTGGTCGAGATCGAACCGAGGCGCCGGGTCCGCCGCGACGAGATCACCGGTGAGCCCTTGCCGGCCGCAGTGAACGAGGGCGAGCCCGTCGTCTTCGTGGTCCTTGCCTACACCTTCCGCGGACAACCGGCCACCCTCACCTTCCACCCCCCGACCGCAGGCGGCGATTTCCCAACGGCCACCATCGGCTTTATGACCTACCACCTCGGTCTCCCGGCAATGGACTTTCGCTACCTCGGCGCCGAATCGACCATCGATCTCGACTGGAACGACCCCTGGTTCTCGAAGTTCCGCAACCGCAACCTGTGGCGCCAGTACGACTCTCCCCTGAATGTCTTTCTCTACGTAGAACCCTACGAGGTGCGGGTCGAGATCATTGCGAGACCGCGAGACGTCCAGAGATGGGCGGAGATCGGCGTCGCCGGGCTCAAGACGATCCCGGTCGAGATCCAGGAAGAGGTCAAACAACAGGTTGCGGGTTTTTTCGCACAGAACCTCGACTTCACGATCGACGGTGAACCGATCGCTCCCGCTCTCGACCGCGTCAACTTCCTCGAACGCACCCTCCGCACCTCGACAGTCATCAGCCCGCCGCGCGAGCTCGATGCCTCGGCAGCCACCCTTGGAGTGATCTTCCTGCAGCCGACGACGGGCTATCCGCAAGAGGCCACCGTCACGTGGAAGCACTTCATCGATCGGGTCGAGCGGATTCCGGCCGCGGCCACCGATGAAGCCGGGCCTCTGCGCTTCTTCCTGGTTCCCGACGACAACATCCTGTGGTGGAAGAACTTCCTCAAGAACCCGACAATGCCGACGCTCGTCGATGTGCAGGCACCGCCATCCCTCGCCCTTCGCGGCGCTGTAGTCGTCAGCTGGATCGCTCTCGCGGCGATGGCGATCTTCGTCAGCAAGAACGGCATCGCGGCAGCTCGAGGGAAGGGAACGTGGCGCCAGGCGATCGCGACGTTGGCCGCCTTCCTGGCAATTGCCGGAGGCTCGTTCGCAGCCACACACACGGCCGGTATGAACAACCAGCGTGCCGAAGAGATCGTCTCTGCCCTGCTCCACAACGTCTACCGGGCCTTCGATTTCCGCGACGAGGAGACGATCTACGACACCCTCGCCCGCAGCGTCACCGGGGATCTGCTCACCGAGACCTATCTCGAGACCCGCCGCGGATTGGAGCTCGCAAGCCAGGGCGGCGCCCGCGCCAAGGTCCAGGAGATCGAGATGTCGGAGGTCGAGTCGGAGAACGACGGCGCAGGTTTCCGCGCCACCTGTACCTGGAACGTCACCGCATCCGTCGGCCACTGGGGCCACATCCACCAGCGGAGGAACCAGTATGTCGCAGAGCTGACGGTCGAGCCGGTGGATGGCGTGTGGAAGATCACGGCCCTTGAGTTGATACAGGAGGAGAGGCTTTAGATCGAATTCGGAATTCGGAATGACCACCAACCCACCCCGGTTCGAATCAGCAAGGCCCTGTTGATGGGCAGGAGACTCAGATGAAACTCAACCGGCTTTCACATTTTTGCGGCACGATCACGCTGACGGCACTCTCAATTGTTTCAATACCGGCCGTCGCACAGACAAGCGATCGGGAGGTCCTGCGTGACCGGATTGACATGCTGATATCGACCCACGAGTCGACCGTCGCGGATGTTCCGATCGCAGCGTTGAATCTGATCGACGCGCTCTACGCGATGCGAGATTACAGACCGGCGTGGAATGACCCGGGGATGGTGAAACAGCTCTACGACCAGGTCCTGCGGTCGGTGGAACATGGACTCGACCCTCAGGACTTTCACGCCAAACAGCTCGGTGAACGTCTCGCCCCGGGTCCCCGGGCCAATGATCCCGCGTTCCGCGCAGACACCGAGATCCTGTGCACCGATGCGCTCGCCCGATTTGCGGTTACCTTGCAGTTCGGCAAGCTCGATCCCGGGGATCTCGATCCGGCGTGGAACTTCAGCCGCGAAATAATGCGCGACGATCCGGTCGCCTATCTCAACGAGGTCCTCGACACCAAGACGGTGGCGCTCACGCTGGCCACCCTGGGACCCCAGAATCACTACTATCGGCAGTTTCAATCCGGGCTCAAAAATTATCGATCCATCATGGCGGCCGGGGGATGGCCGACCGTATCGCCCGGTCCGACATTGACAACGGAATCGAGCGGCACGAGGGTTATCGAACTCCGTCAGCGGTTACGGGTGACCGGAGACCTCAAGGGCCCGAATCCGGCCGATACCAGCCAGTTCGACATCGGCCTCGAGGAGGCCGTCAAGCATTTTCAAACGCGCCACGGCATCGACGCCGATGGCAAGGTCGGGCCCCGTACTCTCGAGGAGTTGAACGTGCCGGTCGAAACCCGGGTCGACCAGCTCCGCGCCAGCCTGGAGCGCATGCGGTGGGTATTCCGCGATCTTCCGGATGATTACATCATTGTCGACGTCGCGGGTTTCCACGTCTACGTCACCATCGACGGCGAAGAGGTCTGGGAATCCCGCGTCCAGGTCGGCAAGCCCTACCACGCAACGCCGATCTTCAAAGACACCATGCGATATATCGATTTCAATCCGACATGGACGATTCCACCCGGGATTCTGCGAAGGAGCACGCTGCCCGCGATCCGTAAAGACCCGAGCTACCTCAAGCGGAGCAACATGACAGTCCTGACGACCTCGGGCAAGGTCGTCGACCCAGCAACCATCGACTGGGCGGCGACGACCAAGGGCTTCCCCTACATGATCCGCCAGGAGCCAGGGCCCGACAACGCGCTCGGGCGGGTCAAGTTCATGTTCCCGAACGAGCACATGGTCTATCTCCACGACACCCCGAGCAAGGGACTCTTCGCCCGGTCGGAACGGACCTTCAGCTCAGGCTGTATCCGCGTTCAGAGCCCATTCGATCTCGCGGAGCTGCTGCTCGCCGAGCAGGGCTGGGATCGCGCGCGAATCGACAAGGTCGTCGAGTCGAGGAAGACGACCAGGGTCAACCTCGAAAATCCGATCACGGTCATGCTGCTCTACTGGACCGCAGAAGTAGACGAGGACGGCACCGTGTATTTCCGAAAAGACGTCTACAACCGCGACGCGCAAATCATCGAGGGTCTCGACGAGCCGTTCCGGGTCAGGCCTCCAGCCGGCGCAGTGGAGGCGGTGCAGAGGCGTCCGGTCTTCTGAAACCGGCTCACTCCTCGTCGAGGAACTCCGACTCGCCGAGCCACTCGTCGTGCGGGTAATAGATCCACAGCACGGATCCTTCCTTGATCGCGTCGATGAGCTGATTGGCGATCCTCGGCCGAACCGCCGGGCAGCCCCAGCTGCGTCCGACCAGCTGGTCCGCGGCCCGATCACGCGTCACGTACTCCGCCCCGTGGAGCACGATCAAGCGCTCACGGGCGTTGTCGTTGACCCCCTCTTCGAGGCCGTCGAGCTTGAGCGAGTATCCGTGGCGACCGTAGTAGGTCTCGGCCGTGATGAACATTCCGAGGCTCGACTTGAGCGTCCCTTTCTCGTTGGAAAAGCTCAGGGCCTCTTCCATGGAGCCGCCCGATCCGCGCGGTCTGCCCATCCCGTGCGCCACCCACTCCTGATGGAGCACTCGACTGGCCTTCATATCAATCACCCAGAGTCGCTGTTGATACGACGGAACCTCGTAGTCGATGATGGTGAGCACCGGACGCCTGACATACCCACCCTCTTCGGCCTGTCCGTAGGCCTCGAGCGCCAGCTCGAGCACCTCGGGCCGGAGGTTCGAGGCCTGGTTGAGTATCACCTCGGGCTCGACCGCACCCGCCTGGGAACATCCGAGAACAATGGCCAAGATGGTCGCAATCCGTTTCATTTTCCTTCCTGGCGGGGGATTCTACCCGAATGTCACAGGAGGTACACCGGGGGATGATGTCGTAAGATCGTTTTCAGACTCATTGTGGCCCGACCTGTCCGGGAGGTGTCTCCGATCGAGATTCCTCCCAAAGCCGAAGGACCCGAGCCAAGGGGGAAGAATATGACGGCCGCACGCACGCGAGACGAGCTGGAACAACTTCGAGAGGAGCTGAGGGAAATCGCCGAGAAGAGCGACGAGGCCCGAAGACAGCGGGCGGATCGGCGCGACGCGGTGATCGCCCGCTACAGGGCCATAGGGGACTCGGTGCAGCGCCACGCGAAGCAGGCCAAACCACTTCTCCTCCTGGCTGCTCTCGGTCTCGGCGTGTTGATCGGTCGAACGCTGCTCAAGAAGCGGGGGGCATGATGAACAAGATTCAGATTCTCGCTCGTGCCGAGATGGCGTTGGCGCGGATCCGGGTCCAACGCACCGGTTTTCAGGCGGCGCTCTTCGCAGTGGCGGCTTTGTTCGCACTCTTCGGCCTCGTCCTCGTCAACGTGGCCGGCTACCAAGGCCTGGCGCCTCGGATGGGGCCGGCCGGCGCAGCTCTCGCGGTCGCAGCGGCAAACATGGTCCTGGCAATCATCGCGGTCGTCATTGCCCTGAACGCGCGCCCTGGCCGCGCGAACGAAAAGATGGCACAGGAAATCCGCGATCTTGCCTCGGAGGAGATCAAAAAGGACGTCGACGAGGTTCGCGGCGAGATCAATCGCATCGGTGACGAGATCGAAGGCATCCGCACCGGGATGGCATCCATGCGCGAAGCAGTGCCGGGCGGCCTCCGGTCGGTCATCGGCCTCGCCAGCACGGTTCGAAAGAAGCGTGACGGCTCGAGCTGAGTCCAACCTCCTCACCAGTTCTCGCGATGAGGGCGACGATGCGAAAGCATCCGCCAGATGTGTTGTGAATCGTGCGAATGCGCCCGATCAGGTGCGCGCGCGTTCTGGTGCCAGCAACCGCCAGGCAGCAACACTCCAACCGGCGATGAGCGCCACGCCGCCGATCGGCGTGATCGCACCGAACCATCTCGCACCGGTCAGCACGAGCAGGTAGAGGCTGCCCGAGAACACCACCGTCCCAACGGTCAGCAGCCAGGCCGCCGGTGTCAATCGGCGTTCCGGCCAACAACTGATCGCCCACGCCAGGGCCAGCAGGCCGAGGCCGTGGTACATCTGGTAGCGAACCCCGGTTTCAAAGGTCTCGAGCATCTTCGCGCTCAGACTCGCCTTCAGCGCGTGGGCACCAAAGGCGCCGAGAACCACGCCCAGGCCCAAGAGAAAAGTCCCCACGGCGAAAACCCAACGCTCATTGTCAGTCTTCATGGTCCAGCCAGTGTATCCCCTCCGAAATATCCAGACCCCGGAATTTAAGTTCAATTGAAAGTCTTTCTCTAACCGGATGCACAGACGTGTGAAGAATGAATCATCTCAAGGAGGCACGAGAATGCAGCGAATAACGACCATCGAGGCCCTGCTCTTGGTGCTGGCGACGACCGTTGCCGCCACTGCGGGAGCGCAAGATCAACCCAACATCCTCGTCGTCTGGGGCGACGACATCGGCCAGTCCAACATCAGCGCCTACACCCGGGGCATGATGGGCTACCACACGCCCAACATCGATCGCATCGCCAACGAGGGGATGATCTTCACCGATTACTACGGTGAGCAGAGCTGCACCGCCGGGCGATCGTCCTTCATTACCGGCCAGAGCGTCTTCCGAACAGGGCTGTCGAAGGTCGGCCTGCCCGGCGCCGACCTCGGTCTTCGGATCGAAGACCCGACCATCGCCGGCTTGCTCAAGGCCCGCGGCTACGCCACCGGTCAGTTCGGCAAGAACCACCTCGGCGACAAGGACGAGTTCTTGCCCACCAACCACGGCTTCGACGAGTTCCTCGGCAACCTCTACCACCTCAACGCCGAGGAGGAGCCCGAGAATGAGGACTACCCGGCTGACATGGTGGTGGCCGGCGGTCAGACCTTCATCGAGAAGTTCGGCCCACGCGGGGTGATCCACAGCTACGCCGACGGCCGCATCGAGGACACCGGCCCGCTGACCAAAAAACGCATGGAAACCATCGACGACGAGACGGTCGCCGCCGCCATAGATTTCATCGAGCGCCAGAATGCCGCCGGCAAGCCCTGGTTCGTGTGGTGGAGCGGCACCCGAATGCACTTCCGCACCCACGTCAAGGACGAGCTGCGCGGCATTTCCGGCCAGGACGAGTACTCCGACGGCATGGTCGAGCACGACATGCACATCGGCGAGTTCCTGAAGGCGCTCGACGAGCTTGGCATCGCCGACAACACCATTGTTTTCTATTCGACCGACAACGGCCCCCACTACAACACCTGGCCCGATGCAGCTTCGACCCCCTTCCGGGGCGAGAAGAACACCAACTGGGAGGGCGGCTGGCGGGTGCCTGCCATGGTCCGGTGGCCCGGTCACATCGAGCCCGGATCGGTGACCAACGAGATCGTCCACCACATGGACTGGCTGCCGACCTTCGTCGCCGCGGCGGGTGACGCCGACATCAAGGGCAAGCTCAAGAGCGGCGGCGTCCAGGCCATCGGCCGCACCTACAAGGTCCACCTCGACGGCTACAACATCCTGCCGCTGCTCACAGGCGCAAGCGAGAAGAGCCCACGCCACGAGATCTTCTACTTCTCCGACGACGGCGACCTCACCGCGCTGCGCTACGACGACTGGAAGCTGATCTTCATGGAGCAGAAGGCGGTGGGCACCTTCCGGGTGTGGATGGAGCCATTCGTGCCGCTCCGGGTGCCGCTTATCTTCAACCTTCGCCGCGACCCCTACGAACGTGCCGAGATCACCTCGAACACCTACTTCGACTGGTTGATCGACCGCGCCTACCTCCTGGTCCCTGCCCAGACCTACGTCGGGCGCTTTCTCGCCACCTTCCAGGAGTTTCCGCCACGCCAGAAGGCGGCCAGCTTCAGCCTCGACCAGGTGATGGAGAAGCTCAACCCGAGCTCGCACTGAAGAACCTGAAATCCACTGTTCGGCGGGCCGTGGGGCCCGCCGTCGTTTCTCTGCCAAGGAGCCGTTCATGAAGTTTCTGAAATCAATCATCGCTGTGTCGATAACGACTGTTCTCCTGGCCTGCAGCCCTGCGGGGATTGGAGATCAGCCCACAGCAACGACCGACCCGCTGCCGTCCTGGAACGACGGTCAGGCCAGGCAGGCCATCCTCGACTTTGTCGATCGAGTAACCGACCCGACCAGCTCCGATTTCGTCCCCGAGGCCGAGCGCATTGCCGTCTTCGACAACGACGGCACCCTGTGGGCCGAGCAGCCGCTCTACTTCCAGCTTTTCTTTGCCATCGATCGCGTCAGGGAGTTGGCTGCGGAGCATCCCCAGTGGGCCACGCAGCAGCCGTTTCAGTCGGTGATCGAGAACGATCTCGAGGCACTCGCCGACGGTGGCAAACGCGGGTTGCTCGAGCTCGTGATGGCCACCCACACCGGAATGACAACCGAGGAGTTCGAGCAGATCGTGACCGAGTGGCTTGCCACCTCGAAACACCCAACTAGCGGCCGCGCATTTACCGAGATGGTCTACCAGCCCATGCTCGAGCTTCTCGACTACCTGCGGGCCAACGATTTCAAGACCTACATCGTCTCCGCCGGTGGCATTGAGTTCATGCGCCCGTGGACCGAAGAGGTTTACGGCATTCCACCCGAGCAGGTCATCGGCTCGAGCGTCAAGACGGAGTTCGAGATGCGCCCCGGTGGATCGGTTCTGATGAGGTTACCCGAAATAGACTTCATCGATGACAAGGCGGAAAAGCCGGTGGGCATCAACTCGCACATAGGACGCAGACCTATCGCCGCCTTCGGCAACTCCGACGGCGATCTGCAAATGCTCCAGTACGCCGCAGAAGGAGACGGTCCGGGCCTCGCAGTCCTCGTTCACCACGATGACGCGGAGCGCGAGTGGGCCTACGACCGCGACTCGAAGATCGGGCACCTGGACGCGGCACTGGACGAAGCCGAGGCCCGTGGATGGACAGTCGTCAGCATGCGCAACGACTGGCGCACGATATTTCCAACGGCAGACTGACCTTCAGCATCAAGAATGAAGACCATCCGCGCCATCCTCAACGGCAAAGGCGCCGCCAACCCTCAGGTACGGGCAGCCATCAATCAGATTTGAGAAGAAGGGCAACCGCTCGAGGTTCGCTGCACCCGGGAGGGCGGTGACGCCGCGCGATTCGCGCATCAGCCGCTGAACGGTTGCGGCCGGATGAGATCATCCATATACTATGTGTGTATGAGTAGATGGAGTGTGTAATGTCCACTCGAGTGCAAGTGGTAATGGACGAGATCGAACGCGAAGCTTTTCGGCAGGCCGCGGCTCGTGAGGGACTGTCTTTGAGCGACTGGTTGCGACGCGCCGCACGCGAACGGCTCGAGTCGGCGGCGATCCCGAAGCTCTCATCGGTCAAGAAACTTCGCGCCTTCTTCGCGGAGTGTGACGCCCGCGAGAAGGGAACCGAACCCGACTGGCACCAACACCGAACCGTCATCGAGGAATCGAAGGCCAAAGGAAGATCCGCCACATGATCTTCGTCGACACCAACGTCATCATGTACGCAGTTGGAGGTGATCATCCGCTGCGCGCGGAAGCCCGAAAGTTCTTTGAGACGGCTATGGAAAGAGAACGAAACGATCTCTGCACATCTGCCGAGGTACTTCAGGAGCTGCTTCACGCCTATATCCCGGTCGCCCGTTGGGAGACCCTCGACGCCGCCCTGACTCTCGCCGGGTCGTGCATCGCAACGGCGTTTCCGATCGATACAGACGACGTGCGGGCGGCACGGATGTTGGCTGACAGTCACCAGGAGCTCGGGGCGCGAGATCTCATCCACCTCGCGGTCTGCCGCCGCCACTCGGTCGCCGAGATCAAGACCTTCGACCGCGGTCTCGCGTCGGCCTTTTCGAAATCGTGAACCCGATATCGGCAGCGAAACCCCGGCTCGAGGTGAGCGTTCGAGAATCGTGGTCCAAGTTCAGCGAACGGGCATCACATCGCTCCCTCGTCGAGGAACACGATTCGTGCGGCGACCGCGTGAAAGAACTCACGTGACCAGACGCTGATGGAGTCTCGATCGACGAGAAAGCGCTCGACCTCTGATCGAGCTCCAGCTACGTGCAGCCCATCGACTCTCTCCGCCAAGATCGAGCGGTACGTGTCTTCATCAAGGGTGGGTAGTCGAATTCCTCACGACCGATGCGTTGCCTCAGGTTCTTCATTACGTGTCATTTCAAGCGTACTATGTCTGGTTTTTCCAGACATACCGCGTTCAATTCAACATCCTAGACCATGATTGCCAGGCCTCCAGCCGACAAGATCCGCAAGCCAGAGATCGTCTGGCCAGAGCTCATCAATCAGCGTCTCGACATGACCGAGGTCAACAAGACCTGGCTAGACGAGGACGAGAAGAAGTACAACCTCGAATAGGGCTTGAGGGGGTGAGGACCTAAGGGCTTGAGGGCGCGACGCAAAAACCTCGACTTCCTGTCATCCCGAGCGGAGCATCCGCAGGGTGCGGAGTCGAGGGATCTATGGAGTGGAGTGCGGGCGTGCGGCTTCAAGACCTCGCGACCTCAAGACCTCACGAACCCGTGAGAACCGCATGCCGCTCGGCTCCTCAGATCGGGGTGACACGGAAAAGCATGTCATTCCGAGCGAGGCCACGGGCCGAGCCGAGGAATCTATGGAGTGGAGTGCGGGCGTGCGCTTCCCTCGGTTGCCCATTGATCCGGGGCTAATGAGGCCGTTCGGCAACACGAATCCCACACCCATCCACCCACGGTCCTACGGAGCTGCCCACGGATCGTAACTTCCGAAGGACCACAGGTGGCCCTCGGGGTCGCGACAGGTAAAGCCCCGGCCCCCGTACTCCTCGTCCTTGAGCTCGATCACGATCTCGGCCCCGGCGGCCACAG
>CBDTWX010000168.1:0-10356 GCA_965364305.1 uncultured Thermoanaerobaculia bacterium | reverse complement strand
GCAAAACGGGACTACGCGGCCGGTCTTCTACGCCAACATCGAGTGGTTCAGACGAAAGGCTCTCGAATACGATATCGGACTCATGGGCTTTGTGCTCGTGACGCGCCACGGCGCGCCGAATCGGCCCGCACAGGATTACCGGGCGCCGAGCGAATCGGCGGCGATTCCACCCACGTCCACGTCGACCGGGCAGCCGGCGGCGCGAGCCGAAGCCCAGGACGAACAGCTCTCCGGCTCCACGATCACCACGCGACGGTCGCCCTGATACCAGACGGCCACCCCGGCCGCGAGGCCGCCGCCGCCCGCGGCGACCAGGACGGTGTCGAGGTCCGGCGCCTGATCCATCAGTTCCTTACCCACCGTCGCGGCGCCGGCGACGGTGTGGGGATGGTCATATGGATGGATGAGCAAGGCTCCGGTTGCTGCCGCTCGCCGCAGGCACGCCTCCATTGCGTCGTCGTAGTACTCGCCGGTCACCGTGACGTCAGCGCCCTGAGCCCGGATCCGCTCGGCTTTCAGCGGCGGCGAGCCGGCGGGCACGAAGATCTCGGCGCGGATTCCGAGCACCCGGGCGACGTGGGCGAGTGCCTGGCCGTGGTTCCCTCCCGAGGCCGTGATCACGCCGGTGTCCGGAATATCGGCCAGGAGCATGCGGTTGAACGTCCCTCTCGGCTTGAACGATCCGGTGTGCTGACACAGCTCGAGCTTGAGGGTCAGGTTGGCGCCGAGGCCGAGTGCCCCGGCTTCGAGGCGCATCACCGGTGTTCGCCGCACGAAACCTTCGATGCGACCCGCCGCGGCTTCGACTTCGTCGCGCGTCATCATTCCGCAATACTCTCACGGTCTGCGGAGGGATGTAGGTGCGGTTGTCATTCGGGCGGCGAAGTACGGGCTAGGGTCCGTGCCCTGGATGTTCGCAGATCGACGAAGAGTGATTGCGGGAGGCCGCGCCCTCGGCACAATGATGAATGGGAGTGCGTTGCACGACACGGTACGACCCGGTTTCCAGCATCGAATCCAGGAGCCACCGACACGAATCCTTGGCAAGGTGGGAATCATGGAAGTTCGGTACGGCATGGACGCCCAGAGCAGGCGCCGGAAATGGAGGGCCATATTGGTGGGTGCTGCGCCTTTGAAAGGCGCAATCGACAGGCAGGGAGGATCCCGACTTGGAGGTACACAATCGTGCGATTCCGGAAGATCGCCGCGATCGCACCGTCCCGTGCAACGCACTCCTGACACCGCGGAAAAACAGCGAAAAAGACATATTCGTTCTTCGTCAACGCCCCGTGGGTTCACGATGCCACCACTATGAAGCCGTCGTCGAACTTCGTCTGTCGGGGGATTCAGACAATTCGAGTCGGGGATTCCCGACTCTCGACACCGCGTGTTCGGCACCCATTCGTGAAATAGGGACGTCTAGGACGAGGTTGGAGGGAAGCAAAGGAGATGAAATGATGGTGAACAGCCTTCGCGCCGGCGGGATTTTTCTCGGGCTGTCGTTTGGTCTCTCAGGTTCAATCGCCTTCGGTGCGGACGCCTCGCCGGACCCGCTGGTGACCACGACCCCTCACTTCGCCCTTTTCAGCGATTTCGACACCAATCTCAACGACGCTTTGATTGCGGCCGGCGTCGCTCGAAACAGAGGCGAACCCGAGCTGTTCCGGGCGGACTCGGATGAGGCATCGTGTTTCGAAGTACTGTCCGCCTCTGCTCGAATGGGCTGGAATCTGGCGGTGGATTTCTACGCCGAGATCGTCTCCCCTAAGAGTTGGATGAGCCGCCAGCAGTATGTGCTTCGCATGCAGCTTGGCGGTTTCGACGAGGAGCTCGACGAGAGCTCGGAAGGCTACCGGAAGATCGCGAAAGGCATGAGAACAGCGGCGACACCTGCCTATCGGGAATGTCGCTGGTCGATTCAGGATTCGGAGAATAGGCGCTGGATCGATCGGCTGGCAACTCGACTCGCCGCCTATGAATCAAAGGTCACCGATCGCTTGACCACGCTCTACCAAACGCCCTGGCGCGGTCTGCCGATTCGAGTCGATATTGTGTCAGGCGCCCTTCCAGTGGGCGCGAACACGTTCCACACGCCACCTCATATCGTGATCTCGAGTGAGACCGATGACAGCGATGCGTTGGAGATCATCCATCACGAGGCTTCACACACGTTGATGCGTCGCGAAGATCCTATCTATCGTGCGCTTGCGGGGGCCGCGCGGGATCACGAAATGATACTGCCGCGGGGCCTCTGGCACGTCGTGCTGTTCTATACAACCGGGGAAGCAGTTCGCCGAACGCTGGCCGAAAGCGGCGAGCCGAATTACACACCGTATATCTATCAGCACGACCTCTGGGATGGCAGCTGGGGTGCGTATCGGCAAGCGATCGAAGACTTCTGGCCGGGTTACCTCGACGGGCGACGCTCCTTGCCCGAGACGGCCTCCGATGTGCTCGAGGCGTTGCAGGAAACTGGTGGCACCCATCAACGGTGAGTTTTTGCGATGGGTACCGCCGATGGTGCCGGTGAGGAGGTGAGGTCGTGGAGTGGTGAGGCTCGGTAATGGGTCGCCCGAGATGACCGCGCCTACAATCCTCCCGACCAGACCGACAGGTCCCCTGACTCGAAGTCGTCGACGAAAATGACGCCGTTGAAGATCGCCTGTGCGTAGACGTCGATGCCGGTGGTGGCGTAGTTGCGGCTATCGGGCCAGGCCACGACGCCGCCGCCCGCGCCGGTGCCGACGATAATCGGTCCACCTTGAAAGGAGTCGGCGGCGGTCGTGACCGCTTGCCCATCGGGCGAAATATCGGTGTTCCCGTAGGGATCGAGCAGTTGCGCGTAGACATCGACAGTTTCATTGCGATTCTCCGTCCAGGCGACGACCGCCTGGCCGGTCGGTTCCACCATCAGCACAGGATACTCCTGGCCTTCCGGCGCCGCCGCCACCGCCACGCCGCCCGAAGTCCAGAGCTCCGTACCGTTCGCCGCGAACCGCTGGGCGAAGATATCTGTTTGCGACACGGCATAGTCACGTTCATCCTCCCACACGAGAATCGCACCACCATCGCCGTCGGCAGCAATCGCGAGGCCGTACTGACCGTCGATGAAGCTCTCGCTGACCAGAACGCCGTCGAGTGTCCAAACGTCTGAGCCGAAGCTGTTGATTCGCTGCGCGTACAGGTGCCGCTGATACCTGACCCGCCGATCCTCCCAGGCCACGATCGCACCGCCCTCTCCGTCGCTGGCCACCACGGGATGAATTTGACCGACGGGTGCACGGCAGACCTCGACACCGCCCGAAGTCCACTCACCCGACCCGTCGCTTGCAACGCGCTGGGCGTAGATGTCGTAGTTGGTCGTCGAGGCGTTGCGACCATCCTCCCAGGCGATCAGCGCACCGCCCGATCCGTCGCTCGCGATCGACGGGAAGATCTGGACGCCGTCCTCCGTACAGACGGCGAGCCCGTCGAGCGACGGCTCTCCGGAGGGCCACTGAATCTCACCATCGGGATTCAGCCGTTGGGCGTACAATCCCTCGACGGAGATGTCGATGTTGGACCAGATGAGAATCGCCCCGCCGGCATCGTCGCTGACGGCGTCCAAATAGACCTGATTGCCGAATGCCGTCACCACAGCGACGCCGTTCGTCGACGGCGCGCCCGTGGGCCACAGCAGTTCGCCGTTCGACCCAAGTCGTTGGGCATAGACGTCGCTGGCGCCGTTCCGCAGATCGGTCCAGACGATGATCGCTCCGCCCGCGCAGTCGCTGACAACGCGAGGCAGCCGCTGCCCTTCGGCGGCGTCGCAGACGGCAACCCCATCCAGGGTCCATCGAACCACGCCGTTGCCGTCCACGCGCTGCGCAAAGATGTCCTCGTTGCCGTTGCGCATATCTGTCCAGGCAAAGATGGCGCCGCCCATGCCGTCGCTCGCTCCCGAGAGACCATTTTGGGCCTGGTTGCCGATCGCGCGGCTCAGCGGAACGTTGACCGCCGGATCGCTCGGCCACTCTGCGAACGACGCGCCGCCGCTGAAGAACGCAGCACCTGCCAAGACGGCGAGAATCGGCAAACGGAGAAAGGTATTCATGGCGAACCCCCTTCGGCCGATACTGCATCGAGTCCACACCGGCCATTCCCGGGACTCCGAATCGGCCTCACCTGACAATGTGACGTCACGGCCGATCGGGGGGAATCCCCCGACGCGACAGAATCTTCTGCGAACGCGCCAATGGTTCTCCCGATGCGACATCTGGGCGGCTCCAGGATGCGCGGTTCCACCCTCCCCCTGGGATCGTTCCTCGGACGCTGACGCGTCCTCCTCAGGATGACTGCAAGCGACGCTGTAGGCGAGCTCCGGCTCGTTGTGCGGCAGACTGCGTGCATCTCAGCAGTGGTGCGGAAGCAAACCTCTCTCGGTCAACCGGTCTCTTTCTGGACCAGCTCGGTCACTCGCTCGCAGTAGGCATCCATGTCGAACTTGCGCTCGAGGCCGTTGGCGTTCATGTAGCGAATCGCGCCGAAGATCTGTCGCTCTTTCCGCGGGCGGTCGTGAGACCGTAGCACCACTCCACATTGGCGAACGAGCTCGGATCACGACCGTCGAGGAAGTACTTGTTGTTGAGGTATAAGGTCGTCCGATAGCCGTACTCCGGGGTGCGCGTCCACTCGAGGATCTTCTTTCCCCAATGCATGCGCATGTAATTGTGGATGAAGCCGGTGGCCACCATCTCGGGCATTGCCGCGTTCCAGTACAGGTCGTGTGTCTCGGCCGCATCGAGCTGGGAACGCGTGTACACATGCTCGCGGCGCAAAAACGACGTCAGCAGTCTTCGTGCCTCGGTGGTCCCGCCGCGTTGCTCCTGGCACGCTGTGATTGCTGCATCCAGTACAGAATATGCGCCGTCACGCGGTTCGGCCCGGTTGAGAGCCGCGATCCGTGTCGGCTCGATGGCAGGATCGATGGTCGGCGAAGGGCCTTCATGAGCCATCGATGCAGCGTACCACGGGATCTGATGGTGGCCGTCCACGATGACGGCCGGATCGTCGTTGCCGGCCGAGCCTCCAACGGCAGCGCCACGGCCATCGCCCGCCTTCCTCGGACCTGCAGTCCTTCTTAGAATGACATGTTGAGAACGTTGCCCCTGGCTCTCAGGAGACTGAAGCTGCCGGTGAAATGCATTATGCTATCCCCATCAAAAGCGGTATCTCGAAATCTCGCACGGCCCTGGTCGGCCGAGGCAGATCGAAGAAGGAGGAAGGAAATGGAGCAACAAACGAGTCTGCTAGCCCGCAGCACCGCCACGAGTCCGAGTTTCTATGGATCCACCGCGTGTCGGGGTATCCTCGTTCTCATCTTCGCGATGGTGATTATCGCCCCTCAGTACACGCAGGCGCAATGCTATGGGGTACAGAATGTTACGATGATGACAGCTCAGGTTCAGGAGATATCAGCCGCACCCGGTCCCCTATATAGCTTCATTGGTGGCGGCTGCGCAACAGCCGTGTTTGGACCCAACCCGCCAACTATGTGTATGACGTATAAGGCCATACCGCCGGTATTCTTTACGGCGAGACTCCGGGCAGTCTGGTCCAGCTCTGCAGACAACGTCACGGCGAACGGATGCACATTCGTCTGCCCGGGCGGCACGTGCCGGGTTCGAGGAGGTGACGCCCTTCCCGTCGAGCTTTTGGATTTCTCGGTCGACGGATCGGACGACCCCGAGCCCGCGGAAGATCCCGAGGTCGATGGCGACTCCGAACCCTGAGGAATCGTCCGGGGTTGCCCTCACGGCCCGAGGGTGAAGAAGAAGGTCGCTCCGCCTTCGCCCTCGGACTGCGCCCACGCCCGGCCGCCGTGGCGGCGAACGATGCGCTCGACCGTGGCGAGACCGATCCCGGAGCCCGGGAACTCGCTCTCGGAGTGAAGGCGTCGGAAGGGGGCGAAGAGCTGGTCGGCGTACCTCTCGTCAAACCCGACGCCGCTGTCCCGCACGAATAAGACGTGGTTCTGGTCGTCGGCCGTCGGATCTCGGACCGTTCCGATCTCGATGAGAGTCGGGTCTCGGCCCGCGGTGAACTTCCAGGCATTGCTCAGCAGGTTGGTCAGAAGGGTTCGCACGAGCCTGACGTCCGCATGGGCCTTGAGATGTGGCTCGATCGCGACCTGGACGCAGCGGTCAGGCTCTTCTTCCCGGATCTCGGCCATCACCGACGCCGCCAGCTCCGTGAGATCGATCTCGGTCCGTTCCAGCTCGCCTCGCGTCGCTCGTGACATCTCGAGCAGCGCGTCGATCATCGAGCCCATCCTTTGCACCGCGGATTGAATCCGCCGCAGGTGGTCGCGTCCTGTCTCGTCGAGATGGTCGAGGCAGTCCTCCTTCAGGGCCAAGCTGAATCCGTCGATCGCGCGCAGCGGAGCGCGCAGGTCGTGTGACACGCTGTACGCGAAGGACTCGAGCTCGCGATTGGCCGCCTCGAGCTCGGCGGTGCGGCCTCGGACGCGCTGCTCGAGCTCCTCGGCGTGGCGTTGCGCCTCCTCGTGCAGCTGTGCCTGGCGCATCGCAATTGCGAGCGCGTCCGCGATCTCACCGATCACCTGAACCTGCTCGTCACCGTAGGCGTTCGGAAAGTCCGCAGCGATGTTGAGGCCACCGAGGAGCAGGCCCTGTACCAGGAGCGGCACGCTGATGTAGCTCCTGGCTCCCGCGTGGCGCAGCCGGTCAGTCACCGGCGACAGGTTGTCCACGAGGTCGAGATCCGGGACCACGCGGATCTCGCCGCGCTGCAGATCGTCGATCTGTCCGAACACTCGCTCGATCGGAAACTCCGATCCGAACTCGAGATTTTCCAGGCTGGCGCCCCACCGGGCGATTACCTTTCCTGAACTCCGGTCGCTGTCGAAGACGACAAGGCTGGCACGGAAGCACGGCACGAGCCGATGCACCCGGTCAACGATCTCACGAGCAATCTCGGGCAGGGACCGCGCAGACAGAATCGAGCGCTCGATCTTTCGCACGATGTCGAGGCGTTCGAGTGACCTCCGAAGACGTTCCTCGATGAGCTTGATCTCGGTGACGTCCTGGGCGGTGCCGACCATGCGCTCCGGATGGCCGTCCGTGTCGCGAACGACGTCGGTGCGGGTGTGGATGTACTTGATCGATCCGTCCGGCATCTGGTAGCGGCAGTCGAAGTCCAGCGGCAGTCCCTCATCGAGGAAACGGACCACCTGAGCATCGAACTCCGCACGATCGTCGGCGTGCACCCGTTCTGCGAACTCTTCGAGCGACGGCGGCGGCTGCTCCGGATCAAAGCCGAAGATGTGAAAGAGCTCCTCCGACCATCGGGTGGCACCATCCGTGATGTGGCGCTCGACATTTCCGATCCGGGCCAATTTCTGCGCCTCGGCGAGCCGCGCCTCACTGCGCCGTAGCTCCTGCTCGGCAAGCTTGCGTTCGGTGATGTCCTCCTGGATCAGCACCACCTCCTCGACAGCGGCATCGTGACCGATGATCGGGTAAAAGACCGCTCTGAGCCACCGTCGCCCATAGCCGAGCCCGCTCGTCTGCTCGTAGGCCTCCGGGTCGTACTCGATGGGGGGCAGCTCGATCAGCTCACCGGCAAAGGCGCGCTCGATGAGCGGCATGACACCCGCTTGGGCAAGCTGCTCGTCCTCGAAGATGTTGTAGCCCGCCACCAGTTCCGAGGCGGTTGCCTCGTCAAGCTGCCACATTTCTCGCGACGCTCGGTTTCCGATCTCCGGTCGACCGTCAGGCTGGTAGATGATGATTGCCAGAGGAAGCTGCTCGATCAGGGCGCGGTATCGGTCGTCGCTCTCGTCGACCGGCTTCCCGCCCAGATCCTCCGTTCCTGCACGCCCGATCCTGCTCTCCAGCTCGCCGATCCGTGCCCGCAGCCGTGTGACCTCGGCTGCCAACTCGTCTCGAGATTGATCCGGATCCGGCAAGACTCCACCCCGGTGACCATTCAGTGTCGTGATCTCCGCGACCTTTGAACCATCATAACCGATGGAGCCGGTCAGCTGATCTCGAGAAACTTTTGAGGCTCCGCATGCCGCCGGGGACCGAGGAACGGGATCTGTGACCTGACGCACCGGCGCCGGACGGCGTCGAACGGTAACCTGGATGGGCAGAACCAAGCCACCTTCCCGGGGGTATGTGATGCGAAACGAAACCGTGGCACTGATGATTGTTTCTGTTCTCTTCGGTAGTTCAAGTGCGTATGCCGCCGAACCTTATTGCGAGCTCAACCCCGTCGTGTACTGCAATGATTTCGACCTCGGCTCTTGGGACGGCATGGAGCACGAGGGAGACGCCAACCTGGTCGGCGTCGGCGATCCCGACCAGCACGTTTTTCGAGGTCAGGGTGCGGTCGAGACGATCCTCGATCCGGACGGCACGGGCGCCGCGTTCGGTCTCCGCTTCGCGGACCATGACACGGTCTACGTGCGCTTCTACATGCGCTTCGACGGCGGCTGGGACCGGGTCATGCACCACTTCTTTGCAATCCACGGCGACAGGGGCGACGATCCGTGGTCGTGTCATGGCACGGCAGGGTGCCGCCCGAACGGTCTCGTGTGCCTCAACGGGACGACCGTCGACAGCCGCGAAATTGTCGCCGGCGAGATCCCTGGCGAACCGTTCTTTTACTCCTACTTTCCGGACATGTCCTGCGACCCGGGAGCGTGGTGCGCGAACTACGCCGATCCAGTCGCGATCTGCGACCAGTGCGCCTCGCGCGGTCTGCCGTGCGAAAGCGGGCCCGAGTGCTGCTGGGGCAACCACTTCAACCTTAACCAGGGCGTCTCGCTGTCGATGCACCAGGACCGCTGGTACGCAGTCGAGACCATGGTGAAGGCGAACTCCGTCGTCAGCGGGGTCGGCCAGTACGACGGCGAGATGGCCCTCTGGATCGACGGCACCCTCGTCGCGCACCACACCGGAATGCTGTGGCGCCATACCGATACGCTTCACCTCAACCATTTCATTGTCTGGAACTACTTCCCCGAGGCGACGACGAGCTATCGGATCTGGTTCGACAACCTGGTGATTGCCACCTCACCGATCGGTCCGCTGACGGGCGAGATCTTCGCCGACGGCTTCGAGGCGGGTGCCACCGTGGCGTGGAGCGTGTCGGTCCCTTGACTCGCTGAAATATTGGGTTCCGCGTACACATTTCTAGATCTGGAGCTGTTTCGAATCCGCCGTGAGTTGGCAGCATCGAGGGGATCGAGCCGAGCCTTTTATCCAGAGTCGTTGCCGTCGGGTGGCGACGGACGGCGCGGGATCGGGACTCGCGTGCCCGGCGGCGAGGCTGGCGAGGGCGATTCGAATCGACAGCGCCACCCTGCAGGCCGACTACGGGCCACGAACCGAGGCCGAGTGGCAAAGCGATCTCCCACTGCGTGCAGAGGGGCAGCTCAAAGGTGCCTCTCCAGAGTTCACGGCCAGGCAAGAACCGGGCTCTCAGGAGTATGTCCTGCGCATCCGGGTGGATTTCACTGGTCTGCATTACTGGGTCGCAGGATACCTGTACAACGCGACCACCGCCCTGATTGTGAAAATGGAGTTGGTGAAGCAAGGTGTCGACATCTATTCGGCGGTCGGCGAACTGATCAGCCAGTTCGGGGACGTCCTGGCCTTGTTCGAACAGGGCGCCCTGACCTACACCCAGACCGACCCAAGTGGGCATGCCCACGCGGACTATCGCCTCGATCGTTCCCGCGGCACCCACCCCGGGACCGACACCGTGAAGGTCTGGACCCACGGCCAACGGCTCAGGATGACCAGGGCGCACGCGGAGATCAAGATCGTATCGTGGAAGGGACGCAGAGAGATCGAGAAGTCACCCGAGATGCTCGGGATGGGTCTCTGCACCTACGAGAGCAAATGCGTCGTCCATGCGCCCTTCCACATCGCCCGGTCGGATAGTGCGAAGGGCCACGAGATCGTCGGCGAAGGACCGGATACCATCCCCTACAGGCTCGTGTGCGGGGCCAACTGTCTTACCGGGGACTTCGGCGCAATGGTCGTTGGCGGGAGCCTCGACGCGGAAGGCGAAACGGGGCCCACGATTCGGGTCCAGCTCAAAATCTGGCGCGACAACGAGGTACATTTTGTTCCGACGTGTGAGCAGCCCATGATGACGATTCCTCGCGGAGAACGGGCAGAGATGGAGACCGAGCTCTACGACTGGCCTCTAATCGACGGCCACTCGAAACAAATCGGCGTATTCACCTACACCCTGCACCTGGACGAGACGCCATGAGGGTTGCCACCCACTAGCCCGTACTTCTCACCAGGCGTCTACTACGGACGGCGAATCACGGCGTCC
>CBDTWX010000167.1:0-10364 GCA_965364305.1 uncultured Thermoanaerobaculia bacterium | reverse complement strand
CCTTTCTGATGGATACAGGATCGGTTTGGGACGGATCGATGTAATACATGCTGCTGACCAGGCTGACGCCAACCTCCGCCGCCATCTTCGCCACATCGAGAGCAAAGCCGGGCGGGAGGGCTTCAACGACGACCGATGCGCGAGTCATGAGATCGCGCACATCGCCGCGGCAGGTCAGATCGAGGATCCTGTCTTCAACGCGATTCGCCGGATAACGCTCAAGGTCGTTACTCAGATCAACGCGGTTGTCCGCCACGACAATGGAGACGGCCTCTGTATGACGGACGAGATCGTCAAGCGCGGCCTTCCCCTGCATGCCACAGCCGAGAATCAAGAGGTACTTCCGGGACATCTGCACCTCACTCCACCAACCACGATTATTCATGGTCTCACTCGGTGATACCCGAGGATGAGACCTCCCACAACCTGATGTCAACAGTCGCAAGGTGCCGCGTGCAGGCTTCAGACAGCGTCGTTCTCGCAAAGCGAATATCCCTGCTGGAGCAGTGCGGTCGTGGGCAGTCGGGACGGATGGACGACGTCAACGGTCAATCTACAGACCGGCCGCGGCAGTGGCACGCTCCAGAGGCCACCCGCAAGCTCCGGTACACTGCACCGGAGGCAAGCGACCCATGTGGGATGCCGTCATCTCTATCTTCTGCCACCTTCCACCTCCGCTGAGACGCCGGGTCCACGGCAACATCGTCGACGGTCTGAAGCCAGGCGGTGCTTTTCTCCTGGAGGCCTGCACGCCTGCACAGTTGAGCTACGGAACCGGTGGTCCTCCAACACCGGAATTGATGCTGGACCTCGAGGCTCTTCGGCGAGAGCTGGAAGGGCTCGCACTCACTCAGAATTCAGGGCATCGTTGCCGACCAGGCCGTGGTTGATCCGGCCTCGAAGTCGTCGGCGAAGATGCGGCCGGTGGCCGTAGGCAGGCTGAGCAGAGTGGCGGATCGCGCGGGGAGCGTGAGGTCGGCCGTGCCGCCGGTCCGTCCACCGGACAGGCCGGAGGACGGAATGGCCCCCTGATCCCGGGCCGCCCGGGCCGCCACCAGGATCCCGGACATCTGCCGCCGGTGCGAGAGAGGTGGCCTCCGTGAACCGCACGAGCGAGGCCGTGCCGGTCACCGGTTGGGCGACGGTGAGGTGGATATCCTCCGCAGTAGTGCTCTTGTTGAAGAGCAGCACCACCATGTCTTCGGCAGCCGTTTCCACCGCGTAGGCTCCCACCCGATCGACGTCCGAGCTGGTGCAGGAGGTGCTGGTGCCGGTCACCGCGCTGCCCGCCGCGTCGTAGTCGAGGTAAAGGCGAAAGGCATCCTCCACTCGCGAGCCCACCGCCGGCGCCACCCAGCGCATGGCGGCATGCACCCCTTCTCGACCGAAAACGGCCAGCACCTCCGCCTGCGCCAGGGCAGCCGTGAGGCCGTCGTCATTGCCCCAGTTGTACTCGGTGACGGCGATTTCTACGCCCGGGCAATGGTCATCGACGAGTCGGCGGAGGCGCGGCAGGAGCTCCACCGGTTGGCCGATCCAGGACTCGGAAACGTAGGTCGGGTCGTAGAGATCCTTGACGGAGCGGAGGCGGAGCGCCTGCATCGCGGCGTCGCCTTCGCCGGAGAGTGCCTGGCCGCCCTGCGGGTAGTAGTGCACGTCGAGCACGTCCACCAGGCGAACACCGTTTGAGGTCTGGTGCTGACAGATCTGGTCGAGGTACCACTCGAGAAACGGCAGGTCGTCGTGGGCGGCCTGGTCGGCGCCGGCATAGCACCCGTCGGCAGCCGAGTGGAAGTAGGCGCACCAGCCCCAGACTACGGGGCCGAAGGTGACGGCATCGGGGCGGTCCTGCTTGATGGCGCCGGCGATGCTGACAGTCCGATCCCAGATCTCGTCGTACGTCAGCGGTTCGGGATGCACATCGAAGTGGGTTTCGGACCACAGCATCGGCTCGTTGTCGAGGGCGAGCCACTGCACCGAGGCCCCCAGGTGATCAAGCCAGTCGGTCACCCAGGTCGCGTCGATGGCTATCGATGTGTCGGTCGGATCGGCGGTAGTGATTTTGACGCCGCCGATGAGACCGTTGCCGGCGTCGGGTTGACACCAGAACGCGTTACCGGTAGCGCTGCACTCCGTCTGGTCCTGCGCGCCATACTTGGCCACCGAGAAGCCCCACCTCTTCTCACGGACACCTACGGGCGCCCAGCCGATGAGGGGCACGGTCATGAGTGGAACGGCACCGCCGCCCAGGCTCTCGGCCACGAACTGATCGGCGGTGGACCCATTGGGGAGCAAATCCGGGTCGAGGCTCGGCTCGGCGATGTTCATGAAGAACCAGTCCGCGGCCCGGTTGCTGACGTCGGCGCGCCAGTTGTAGCGCGTCACCGAGTTGCCTCCCCAACGGTTCGATGGGTAGGGCAGCGACGCGAGCTGCTCGGCGCTGGCGAAGCTGACACCGTAGCTTGCCGGCGAGATGGTACGGCGCGAGGCGGAAAGGTCAACCGCGATCTCGACAACCGAGCCTTGTGCGCGTGCAGAGCCGACAGGCAAGGCTACGGCGGCGAAGACAATTGCCGACACGGTGGATGGAAGCGCCGGCCCGTTGCTTTTCATCAACCACTATTATCGTCTGTCGGACACCCCTCGAGGTGATCCAAGTCACCCAGTCTGGGGGGCATCCGTACTCGGCAAACGACCCCATACCCACACCCTGGACCAGTCCTCGGGGAGCACGTCAGTTGGAATCTGCCGACATTGTGGTCCTCCCTCCAATTCGTTGGTTCGCAGGTCTTCGACGATCCGCCGGGTGCCCCGACGATTGATGGCCCAGTGGCAACCGGCAGGTGTCCGGGGAGCTCGACCGGCATCTGGGGAGTCGAGGGAGTTGGGCTGGAGGCCGAATCGACCTGCCGCGATTGGTACAGCGTCACTGGTGGGTATGGACCGGTCTTTCACCGGACACCCGGAGCGTCGATCGAGGAGATCGGACCGCGGTCGGAACCGTTTCACCCCAACAAGTTCGGTGCCGACCTGTTCACCCTGCCCCCGGACTGGGTCGCCGGCCGAGGTCTGAGGTCGACGACCCTGGTCACCGGTTTCTCTCGCGAGGCGAGGGCCAATGGCGTCTCCCAGGGGCCGGCGCTCAGGTGTCCCCGTAGGACTGGGGCGGAATCGTATCGGGCAGGCCCGGGGCAACCGCCCGAACCCACCCGACAGCCCTCGTCATCCTGACAACATTTCGACCCGCCTTTTTGTTTCTCTCGGAAACGAGCTACCATTGGTCGGAGATTTGAGCAGTGTCACCTAGCAAGGCTGAACCCATCGACTCCGGCAGCGTTGAGGCACACCTGCTGCTGGCAGCCGTCACCCGGTTGAAGGAGGTTCGCCGGAGGTACGTCACTGAAGCCGGCGAAGGAACGCAATTCATTCTTGCGGAGGACCGCCTCGATTCGCTGATTTCAGACATCGAAGGATGGCTGAAACCGGGTGGGGTTCCAGTCGAGATCGGTGATCTCGATCTTCGTCTGGCGGCGGTCGAGGAGATGATCGAAGCGGTCGGTTTCCCCGGCTATGCGCGCGTCATTGCCAGTGTTCGGGGGACCCTGAAGGAGCCGGTCGAGGACTCGCAGGCCGAGCAGGAGCCACCACCGCCGCAACGCTACCAACCACCGGCCGGCCCCCCTGCGACTCGATCCACATCCGAAAGCGGTATGGATGAATGGGAGATCCGGGCCGCCATCGAGGCACGAGAGAAAGGTCGGGAGTGGCGGAACTGGTCGATAGTGATCGTCTGCTGCATGGCCGCCGCCGCGTTGTTTTTCTTTCTGCAGGCCGAGAACGAACCTGATCAGCCAGACCTGGCGGACCTCGTGGTTCCTCAGGAGCTAGAGGTGTCAGAGGCGACGGCGATACCGGCCCCGCCGTCCGATCCCGCCCCAGTCGACATGGAGGAGACCTTGGAGCTCCGGGCAGAGACTCTGGAGCGGTTCACGAAGGAGATCCATTCCGCTCAGAACGCTTTGAGCAGCCAGGATCTGGATCTGGCGCTCAAACATTTTGTGGCTGCGGCGACAATCGATCGCCATCATTGGAGGCTGAGTCATTTCGCCGAGCTTTTAATCGACTCACTGTTGAAGGAGGCGGATGTGGCCTTCGACGACAGCCAATGGGATCTCGCGGCCGAACGGGTCGAGGTTGCGCGCCGTATCGCACGAGGCCTCTATTTCGACCTGACGGAGATCGACCAAACGGCCCAGAAGCACTCGGCCCTGACCCGGTTCGAGGACATCACGCCGGCCGACCGCCCAGAACTCCGGCAGGCGGTGGGCCATTCGGTCCGAGTGACGCATGAGAACGGAGAAGTGCTCTTTGGCCGGCTCGAGGCGCTCCAGAATGGCAACCTCGTGCTCGAGGTCCACACCGGGGTCGAAGGTGGAGGGGTGCGATTTGAAAAGACGATCCCAGTGACGATGATCCGTGAGCTTCGCGTATTCGAAACAGAGCGGCCCTCGGAGACGGTGTTGGGCCCTTGATCATCGTGGACGTTTCACGAGAATCAGATCCTTGGAGAGCAGAACATCGATCGACGCTTCCCCGGACTTGCGACACGTCCACATGATTCTCCCAATGACTTGGCTGTGGGCACGAAGTTTGCTAAATTTTCGCGTCCGAAGGCAAGGTGATTCGTCCGTGCGCGTCGTGGCGGCTGCGGCCGCGCCAAATTGACCCGCCGGACGGTCAAATTGCCGCTCAAGCCAACAAATGGAGGTTGGGGAGGAGAAGATGGCATCCGAGCTCCTGATTGATGTCCGCGATCTGGCCAAGCACTACGGTTCCATCCGCGCGGTGGATGGAATCAGCTTCGAGGTCCGCCGCGGCGATGTTCTCGGCTTTCTCGGCCCGAACGGCGCCGGCAAAACAACCGCCATGCGCATGATCACCGGCTTTGTCGAACCCGACCGGGGATCGGTGTCGGTGGCCGGGTTCGATGTGCGCACCCATTCACTCGAAGCCCGTCGGCGCATCGGTTATCTGGCCGAGAACGCCCCGTCCTACGGTGAGATGACGGTCCACGGGTTCCTCGCCTTCATCGCCGCGGCTCGGTCGATCGAAGATGCAGAGACCGCCATCGCGAGGGTTGTTTCCGAGACCGGTCTGGATCGTGTCCAGCACCAGACCATCGACACCCTGTCCAAGGGCTACAAGCGACGGGTGGGGCTTGCCCAGGCGCTGATCCATGACCCCGAGGTCTTGATTCTCGACGAGCCGACCGATGGTCTCGACCCCAACCAGAAGGCGCTGGTCCAGGAGCTCATCTCCACCCTGGCTCGGGAAAAGGCCATCGTGCTGTCGACCCACATCCTCGACGAGGCCGAAAAGGTTTGCAGTCGGGCGGTGATCATCTCCGAAGGGAAGTTGTTGGTGGACTCGACCCCCGAGGCGCTGGTCGCCAGGGCACCGAACCACAACGTGATCAGGGTATCGGTGGAGGACCCGGGCGGCGAGCTGACCACGGTGATCGGCGAGCAGAGCTGGTGCGAGGCGGTCGAGCGCCGGGGCGAGGCCACCTTCGACGTGGTTCCGTCGGATGGCGAGAACCACCTCCCCGAGCTGCTGACGCTCCTCGAAGGCCGCGATCTTCACAGCGTCCACCTCCAGGAGGGCCGCTTCGACGAGCTCTTCCGGAGCATGACCCAGGGGGTATCGGCATGAATCGCTTCACCGGTCTCCACGCCGTTTTTCGAAGGGAGTTCCAGGGCTATTTTTCCTCACCCCTCGGCTACATCTTCATCGTCATCTTTCTCGTCGCCAGCGGATATCTGACCGTGTCGCGCGACTTCGGTCGCTTCCTCGAGCTGCGCCAGGCGAGCCTCGACCCTTTCTTCAACTCCATCCCGTGGATCTTCGTCGTTCTCGTGCCGGCAGTGGCCATGAGGCTGTGGTCCGAGGAGCGCAAGACGGGCACCGTCGAGCTGCTGCTCACCCTGCCGGTGACCCTGCCCGGAGCCTACCTCGGGAAGTTCCTCGCCGGCTGGTCCTTCGTCACGTTTTCGTTGGTGCTCACCGCCCCGGTGGCTTTTCAGGCCGAACGCCTCGGCAACCCCGACTGGGGGGTCATCATCACCGGCTACCTCGGGTGTCTGTTGGTGGCCGGCGCCTACCTGGCCATTGGAATGGCCTTTTCGGCCGCCACCCGAAGCCAGGTAGTGGCCTTCATCCTCGGAGTCACCGGCTGCGTCGTCTTTCTGCTCATCGGCCTACCTCAGAGCCAACAGGTCATCGGTGCCGCGGCAGGCGGCTATGTCGAGCAGGTCACGGCAAGCCTGAGCGTGGTCGACCATTTCGACAGCCTGACCCGCGGGCTCGTCCAGCTCGGGACGCTCTTCTTCTTTGCCGCATTCACCATCGGGTGGTTGGTGGCCGGGATGCTGGTCCTCGATCGGACCAAGGCGTCGTGAGGGGGGAGTCATGAAGACCAAGCACATCATCACCGTAGCTCTCGTCGCCGTCATCACGATCCTCGCCGTGCACGTGGTCACACGAATGACCGCAGCGGTTCGTGTCGACATCACCGAGGACGGTCTTTACTCGCTCACCGACGGCACTCGGGAGATCCTGCAGAAAATGCAGGATGAAGGCACTGAGCCGATCGACATCACGCTCTACTTCTCGGAGACCACGGGCAAGTCGCTGCCGAGCTTTATCAAGCAGTTCATCGTCTACGAGGACTACGTGCAGGCGCTGCTCCGCGAGTACGAACGCGTTTCCGGCGGCAAGCTGCGGGTTCACACCATCGATCCGAAACCGGACAGCGACGAGGCCCAGGAGGCCCTTGACGACGGCCTCGACGGCAAGCCCATCAACCAGCACGGCGACCTCTTCTTCTTCGGTCTCCACTTCGAGACCCAGACGGGCTCCACCGATGTCATCGACTTCCTCTGGCCAGACCGCCAGGAGGACGTGGAGTACGAGATCTCACGGCGGATCTTCGAGCTGTTGTGGCCGTCCACCGAGAGGATCGGCGTCCTCTCGAGTCTCGAGGTGATGCCGTCGGCAGACCCCTACATGGCGCAGCTCCTCGCCGCCCAGGGGCGGCAGGCGCCCCAGCCGTGGGTCGCCATCCGACTGCTCCGGGAACGCTATGAGGTCCGTCGCATCGAGCCCGACATCGATCACATCTCGCCCGACGAGATCGACCTCCTGGTGGTGATCCACCCGAGGAGCCTTTCGACCAAGACCGCCTGGGCGATCGACGAGTGGATCGCAACGGGCGGCAACACCCTCGTCTTCGTCGACCCCTTCGCCATCAACGACCAGCCACCTCCCAACCCGCAGAACCCCATGGCCGGGATGCAGTACACCCCGGCCTCGAGCCTCAACCGGCTCACCGAAGGCTGGGGCGTGGCCCGCACCGAGGGTCGAGTCGCCGCCGACCTCGGGCTCGCCACCCGGCGCCAGGTCAGCCGCCGCGGAGGGGTTGAACCGGTGATCATCGACCTCAGCATCGACCAGGAGACCCGCGACCAGGCCATCGCCACGGACCATCCCATTACCCGCGGTCTCGAACGCCTTCGGTTCTTCATGGCCGGAAGCCTCGAGATCGATGCCCGAGAAGGGGTCACGGTGACCCCACTGATCACGACCACCGCCGAAGGCTCCACCCTCGAGATGCGGGCCGGGTTTGCGGGTCGCCCCGGTGACGGCCTCGTCTTCATGGACGCCAACAACCCGGCACGGCTGCTCGACGGATTTACCAAGGGGAGTGAGCCGGTGGTTCTCGCTGCGCTCGTCCAGGGTGTCCTTCCGTCCGCCTTCCCGGACGGCGCCACCTTCCCATCGACCACGCCCGAGAGCCCTCCCGGGCTCCCGCCGGGGGTCGAGCTGCCGCCGCCCGACGACGCCGAGGTGGTGACCAAGGAGCCCGTCGCCGAGGAGGCTCGAGCCGAGGCCACCGTGCTCGTGGTTGCTGACTCAGACATCATCGCCGACCAGGTCGCCTTTCAGAACAGCATTCTCGGCACAATCGCGATCAACGACAACCACAAGCTCCTGCTCAACGCCGTCGATTACCTCTTCGGGGCCTCCGAGCTCATGAGCGTCCGTGCCAAGAGCAGCATCCGCCGGCCGTTTGTCCTGTTCGACGACATCGAGACGGCGGCCGAGGAGCAGACCCTCGAGCGCGAACGCGAGCTCCGCGAGGAGATCGCCGCCTTTCAGGAGGAGATTCGCACCAAACAGGGCGAGATCAGCCGCCGCAACGCGGCCCTTTTTCAGAAAAAGCTCCAGGACGACGTCGACGAGCTCAACGCCCGGGTCCGAGAGGCCGAGCGCGAGCTGCGCGAGATTCGCAAGACGCGTCGCGCGGCCTTGGAGGCGGAGGAGCGCCGGGTTCGCTTCTCCATCATGGTGCTGATGCCGACCCTGGTGCTGATTCTGGGCGTCGTCCTCTTTGTCCGACGAAAGAAACGTCAGACCGCCTGGGAGGGGGGGCAAGCATGAAGCTGAACCGCAATTTGACCATCATCGCGATCCTTCTTCTCGCGGCTTCCATCTGGACCTACCAGTCGACCCTCGGCGGCTCGGACCGGTTCGAGCGCGGCCAACGGCTCCTGCCCAGTCTCAACCCCGACGATGTCGCCGAGATCGTGCTCAAAAAGGGCGAAGAAAGCGTCACCCTCGAGCGCGGCGACGACGGTTTCACAATCGCCGAGGTCCACGGCTATCCGGCCACCAACGAGTCGGTCAACCGGGTGCTTCGCACGCTGATGGAGCTCGAGCTCGACAAGGAGGTCGGCACCGGAAATGATCTCTTCGGCGAACTCGGCCTCTCCGCGGATTCCGAGGACATGATCGACATCACTTTGCGCGGAACGGGCGGCTCGGAGATGGTTCAAATGCGCCTCGGAAGGAACCTCGAGGGGGGCAACGGCACCTACCTTCGCCGGCTCGACGGCGGCGGTGGTGCGGCCTTTCTGAGCACGAATCGGGTCTCGCTCAATACCTCGGTCGACAGCTTCCTCGCCAAGGAGATCCTTAACCATTCCGGCGACGAGATCGAGAGCATAGCCGGTCGCGATTATCGCGTGGCACGAACCGAAGACGGTCTCAAGCTCGACCGGGTCCCGGTTGGCCGGGAGGAGAACCCCTCGGCCATGAGCCGCATCAAGGGCATTCTCAGCTACCTTCGCTTCGACGAGGTCTTCCTTGCCGACGACGAGCAGCTCCGCGGGCTCGCCCTGCGGCAGGTGGCCGACGTCCGGCTGACCGACGGCTCGGGCTACCGCCTGGCGGTGGCCGAGCGCGACGGTGAGCACTACCTCCAGATCACCGGCTACCACACCGTCAACCAGGTGAGTGTGGACCGCGACGAGAGCACCGAGGAGCTCGAGGACAAGGCGGCGATTCTCAGCCGCGCCGACGAGATTTCACGCTTCAACCAGTTCCACGGCCTGTGGGTCTACCGGATCAGCACAACAACGGCCGACAAGTTCTCGCTCCAAAAGGACGATCTGATGCAGGCCAAGAGCTGAGAGCGGCGCTCGACAACCAGCGCCCCACTGGTCATTCGAAGGTGGGGCGAGGCTCAGTGTGACCTGGATTCCGGACACACCGAACGAAATCGATGTGGCGGCGAGGTTGCGCGAATCACCCATCATGAAGCGCAGTTTCTCGGCCGATGAGCGTGTGATGGAAAAGACTCTCTAGGATTCGGAAAGGTACCCGAATCGGCGGGAATAATCGGCCAGATTTCTTGATTATCCGGCGCAGTCAAGAGAAGCCACCCGCCGTTTCCTACCCCGGGCGTGCCGGGAAAATCACCGGCGGCGGCATCAATCCTCAGTGCAGACCAAGGAGGACTTTATGACCCGTGAAAACGCGACGAGGACCCTGAAGACGATATTTGCCGTCTGCATGATGCTCGCTCTGCTAGCCGGCGCCACGGCGGCCGAGGCCCAGGACCGTGAAGACCGCTGGGAGTTCACCCTCGGGACCTTCTACCAACTCGGTACCACCATCGACGGTCAGGAGGGCACGGGGCTCGACACCGACAATGAGTTCGGTTTCGCCATCGGCGGCGGCTTCAATTTCACCGACAAGGTGGCCACCACCTTCGATCTCAAATGGGCCGGAGTCGGCTATGACGCGTCGGCGATGGATGAAGATGGTGCGCCGGTCGACATCAGCGGAAAATACGACTCGTTCACCGTCTCGGGCAACCTGGTCTATTACTTTTCGGATACCTCACAGCTCACGCCCTATATCGGCGCCGGCATCGGCTGGACCTGGATCGACACCAACATTCCCAACGGACCGCCCTCCACCTGGTGCTGGTGGGACCCGTGGGACGGCTATGTCTGCTCGAC
>CBDTWX010000166.1:0-10389 GCA_965364305.1 uncultured Thermoanaerobaculia bacterium | reverse complement strand
CCGCGTGTCAAGAGCCCGGTAGACGACCCCCATACCCCCGCCTCCCAGCCGCTCGAGGATGCGGTAATGGGAAACAGTCTGACCGATCAACCCTCCTCCATTCCGTCGGGTCTCTCTGAAGAGCGGTACGGATCCGCTCCGGATCGAATTTCGATCGGTGCACTCCGGCGCTGGGGTGATTCTGCACGCCGCCTCAGACGCGCGCCCTCCGAATATTCGTCCCCGGTGCCGCTGGCGTCATTGTACACAAGCCGCGATCCACGGATCGCGCTTGTGTACCCTGGGTGGATGCGGCGGGAGTATTTCGTCAACGCGGATTTCGATCTCAGCCTGCGGCGGGGTCGCTCGCCATCACCGGTCGGCGCTAAAAACCGTCAGGCGCAGGAAACGGCTTTCCATCTGCTGTTGCTCGGGGTTCATGGGGACTCGGTCATCGTCAACCTCCCTCCTGATGTGGATTTCCTCTCGTACCTCGAAAGACGCGGCATTCCGCGCCCGGAAACCAGTGTCCGACCATCGTTGCGCCGCGATTCCCGTTTCACGCCATTCGGTTGGAATCGACAGGCGGCGGATCTCAGCCGGCGCTATGTCGATCCTCCGACTCACCCGCCGCTCGACGTGGTGCGACGGGTCAATGGCCGGCGCTTTGCGGCGACAATCGAAGCTGAGATTCTCGGCGGCGCCAACCCCGGTGGAGTGTTCACCTCAGTCGAGTCCATCGAGGAGTGGGTCGCTGGGGGAACCGTGCCCGTCGACGGCTGGATCGTCAAATCCGAGCACGGCAACTCGGGACTCGGCAATCGAAGACTGCCGACACACGACCTCAGCGACACAGACCGAAGGGTGATCCGCCGGCTGCTGGGCGAGGATTCTTGCGTTCTCGTCGAGCCTTTTCGAAGGCGAGTGGTCGACCTGTGCTCGGTCTTCGCGGTGGATACGGCGGGGAAAGTTCAGAACCTGCACGTGCACGAGGTCGTCAACACCGTTGCCGGGGCCTTTATCGGCGGGCTCTTTGAGCCAGTTTCACCGACCCTGGCGCCGTGGCGCGAGAAGGTAGCCTCCGCGGTCGACCTCGTGGCGCGGAGGCTCGCCGAAGCCGGCTACTTCGGCCCGGTCTGTCTCGACAGTTTTGTCTGGGACGATGACGGTCGGCTGCTGCTCCGTCCGGTGGTGGATGTCAATGCTCGACTCCACATGTCAGCGGCGGCGCTTAGGTTGTGGCGCACATGGAATCGAGACAGGGTCGTCTTCTGGAGGCTCTTTTCCTCACGCAAGCTTCGTCTCCCGAACGACTATGACGTGTTTGCGCACGCCCTCGGAAAGGACGCTTTTGAACCCGATACTCGCCGCGGTACTCTGCTCACCTCACCGTTCGAGATGGCCGGGCGAAGGCTCTTGCGAACTGGCGTCCTGTTTGCCGGAGCGAGCCGTGAGCAGGTTGAAGGCTTGGAGAGCAGGTTTCGGGAGCATTTCGAAAGATGACCCTTCGGGTGGTGGTGATTGTCGGACCGACCGCCAGCGGCAAGACCGAACTCGGCGTCGAAGTGGCCCACCGGTTGGGGTCTGAGATCATCTCGGTGGACTCTCGCCAGGTCTATCGGGGGCTCGACATCGGGACCGGCAAGGATCTTTCGGAGTATTCCGCTGTCGATCCACCCGTACCCTACCACCTCATCGACGTGGCGGATCCCGATGAGGTCTACACCGTCTTCAGGTACCAACAGGAATGTTACCGAGTGCTGGGGGAGCTCGCGGCTCGCCGCCAGTTTGCGTCCGGCAGAGTGCCCGTGCTCATGGTGGGAGGCAGCGGATTGTATGCCGAGGCCGTGATTCGCGACTACCGGCTCGCCGACGTGGGAGAAAATCCCGAGCTCCGCAACCGGCTTGCAGGTGTCGATCACGCTGAGCTGACCGCGATGCTCGAAACCGTCGCCCCGGCGCAGGTCGGGCAGACCGATACGACGAGCAGGCGTCGAGTGATCCGAGCTCTCGAGATCGCCGAGCACGGGTCTCGGGAACCGATTCGGTATGGAAAGCCACCGCGCACGCCCCTGAGTTTTTCGGTCTATGGTGTGAGGGTCGACAGGAGAGCACTGCAGAGGCGTATCCGACGCCGGTTACACAGCAGACTCGAGGAGGGAATGGTGGAGGAGGTGAGGGACCTTCTCGATCGAGGGCTCTCGCCGAGTCGTCTCGAGAGACTCGGGCTCGAGTATCGGGAGATCTCGGCCTATCTCTTGGGTCGAAAAAACCGTGATCAGATGGTCTCCGCTCTCGAGCGCGCCATTGGTCGGTTTGCAAAACGGCAGCAGACCTGGTTTCGCGGGATGGAACGTCGAGGTACACCGATCCGTTGGATCGCTCCGGGCGACAGCACCGCAATCCTCATACACTATGAGGTCTGACGCCCGACCGGAGGAGTCCGTCAGTTGACAGCCAGCGGCTGGCTGAGATGAAAGCGGGCGATTTTCGCCCAGAACTTTTCGCCGCCTTCGGTGATCATCTGGTAGCTGCCCTCCATGGTGCCGAAGGGAGTGGGGAGGGGACAGAACGAGGTGTACTCGAAGGACTCGCCGGGGTCGAGACGCGGCTGTTCGCCGATCACGCCCGGCCCCCTCACCTCTTCGACCCGCCCGTGGGCGTCCGTAATCACCCAGTGCCGATTCAGGAGCTGCACGGGCTCCGTTCCCTGATTGGAGATGCGGATGCGATAGGAGAAGAACCAGCGACCCTGCATTGGCTGCGAGCGTTCTGCCAGATAACTGGATCGAACGGCCACCACCACCCCTCGCGTCGTCGCTACCGAGTCATCCACCGGAACATCCCTCCAGTTCGAAGGCCGTCGATCGGATCGCCTTCTCGACTACTCCTTGGCGGCAACCCCCGATGGGGCGCTGAGATTCCCGCAACCGGTTTGCGGATATTGTAGATCCGAAGTACAACCATTCGGTTGGGAGAGGCATCTTATATGATGTGGAGACTATTGCGACCTTTCCGTCCGATCGGCCGAGCACCGCGGTGGTGATGCGCGTAACCGAAAACGTCCCCACATCCGAAGCCGCCCTGGTCCACCGGGCTGCGGGCGGCGACACTGGGGCCTTCGAGGAGCTGTATCGCGCAAACTCCGGGAGAGTGTATGTCCTCTGTCTTCGAATGACCGGTGATCCGGTCCTTGCCGAGGAGCTCGCGCAGGAGGCATTTGTCCGGGCGTGGCAGAAGTTGAGCTCGTTTCGCGGGGCGAGTGCGTTCTCGACCTGGCTGCACCGGTTGACGGTCAATGTAGTTCTCGGCCACCGTCGCAGCACCGCCCGGCGCGATTCTCGGTTGCAGACCGTCGGCGATGAGTTCCCGGGCGATGCCGCGGCAAGCGAGGCAAGGGCGGGGGAGTCCGTCGATCTCGAACGAGCAATCGCCTTGCTGCCGGATGGAGCGCGGACGATCTTCGTCCTTCACGATGTGGAGGGATACCGGCACCGAGAGATCGCTGATCTGACGGGAATTGCGGTCGGGACGTCCAAGGCCCAGCTCCACCGGGCCCGAAAAATGTTGCGAAAGGCATTGACGTCATGAATTGCTCCGATGTCATCAGTCGTGTCGACGAATATCTGGACGATCAGCTCAACCCGGCCGATCTGACGGCCGTGAAAAACCACCTCATCGATTGCGCGTCGTGCCGCGATGAAATCGAGATCGCTCGCGACATTCGCGATCGGGCGTCGCGGTTGCCGAGCGCAGTCGAGCCGCCGCGCGATCTGTGGCCCCAGATTGCCGCCCGGTTGAGCCAGGAGCATGTCGTGCACCATCGATTCGGGCGCCGGTTCCTGATGGCTGCCGCCGCGGTCTTCCTGCTCGCCGGATCGGTTGTCACGTCCTATCTGGTCGGCCGGAACCAGGCGACTCGGGTGGTGACCGCGCCACGTGCGGTCGAGATGGACCAGTCGCAGATCCTGCTCGCTTCCTTTCAGGAGTTGGGCGTCCACGACTACGCTGCAACGCGAAACGAACTCCTCGAAGCTTTGGAAGCTCGTCGGGGAGAGCTGTCGCAGGAAACCCTCGAGATGTTGAAGATCAACCTCGAGATCATCGACGAGGCGATGGCTAAGATCGCAGTGGCCCTCGGTGAGAATCCGAATAGTGAGCTCTTGATGAAGCAGTTGGCAGCCGTCTATCGGCGGCAGATCAATCTCCTGGAGCGGGCGGTGCGTCTGCCGTCAGAGGTGTGAGATGGGCCCGGGTGCTCCGGGTTTGGAGGTCAAGATGAGAAAACAGACACGTCGATACATCGTTTTGGTGGCGCTGCTCGTCGCTGCGATCGGTACCGTGTGGGCGGGTCAGCCGGTCAACGAAAGTCGTCCGGTGGCACCCGGCGCCGCGATCTCAGTGGAGAATTTGGCCGGGTCGCTGACCATCGAAGGATCGGCCGGCGGGATGCTCGAGGTGACCGGGGTGCTCGGCGACGGGGTCGAGGAGCTCGACATCGATGTCGACGACGATGATGGCGAGATCTACATCGAGGTGGTCTTTGACGAGCAGTATCACGGCAGACAATCTCAGGCCACCGAGCTCCTGATCCGGCTCCCGTCCGATTCGCCGCTCGGTGTCGAGACGGTGAGCTCGTCGGTCACGATCTCCGGCATGGGGAGCGCGGTCGAAATCTCGTCGGTAAGTGGTGCGGTCAGGGTCAGCGGGATGCCTTCGGGCCTCGAAATCGAGAACGTCAGCGGATCAGTGCATGTCGAGACGGCGCCCTCCGGTTCCAGCGTCGAGTCGGTGAGCGGTGAGATCGAGATCGGTACGGTGATGGGTGATTTCGACGCCGAAAATGTCAGTGGCAATATCTCGATCAAGGGCGGAACCCTTGGCGAGGCCGACCTGGAAACCGTGTCGGGAAACATCAGATGTTACGCAGTGCCGGTGACCAGCGGCGATGTCGATATGGAGACCATGAGCGGAACGATCACATTGCTCGTGGATTCGAATGCGCCGGCGTCCTACGAGCTGAGCACCTTCTCGGGCTCGATCCTCAACGACTTCGGACCGGAGGCTCGTCGTACCAGTAAGTACACACCGGGCAAAGAGCTGAGCTTCAACACCGGGCACGGCGGCCCCAGCATTTCGCTGACGAGCTTCAGCGGAGCCATCAAGCTGTCGTCACGCTGATCCGAACCGATTCCAACGATTGCGACGGGCGCGGCTCGGCCGCGCCCGGTTTTTTTCGCCCACCCATCCAACCGATCCTAGATGCTGGATACTGGATGCGTACAATACCGATAGGCGCTCCCCACTTCGACGTGCTGGGTGCCACCCCTCACATTGTTTCCCGATACGCTCTCAAGGAAGAAGCGCCCCCAAGGCAAACAATGTGAGGAGTGGCACCTGTGTCGTGGAAGCGGCTCAGCGCTCCTTTTGGAAGCGATCAGATTCCGTCGATGCCCCTTCGAGCGCCTCAACGCACCCGAGCCTCACCCTGCACCCTGCACCCTGCATCGGGCGGGCGGCCGGGTGGACGGTTCGCGGTACCATGGTGGGGACGCCCCTGCGACGGACTGGAGGGTCCCCGATGCGCAAACAACTGGTGCTGACCGCCTCCGGGCACGATCGCGTGGGGGTTGTCGAGGAGATAGCCGAGCTCATTGTGCGTTATGAGGGCAATGTGGAGGCGAGCCGAATGGTTCGGCTCGGCGGCGATCTCGCGATGTTGATGTTCGTCACCGCCCCAGAAGAAAAGATCGAAGGGTTGCGCTCCGCTCTTTCGGAGATCCATTACGCCCGATACGATATCCATACCAGGCTCAGCGAGGTGGTCGAACCCGAAGAAACCTCGGCCGCTTCTTGCGCCATCACCGTGCTCGGCGCCGATCACATGGGAATCATCCACCAGGTCTCTCGCTACCTCGCCGATCAGGGCATCAATATCGAGACCATGACCACCGAGGTCGTGGCGGCGCCGATGAGCGGAACGCCGCTGTTCACCATGTCGGCCATGGTCAAGGTCCCACGCCAGCTCGAAATCGAAGATCTGCGCGAGGCCCTGGAGTTCATCGGCGATAATCTCGGCGTGGACACCAAGGTCTTTCCACACGTTGACGAGTAGGAAAGAATGAAGAGCAGAGAGTCAAGCCCGCCCACTCAACCACCTGGTGAAGGGTCAAGAGTCAAGGGTGAGCAGTTCACCGGCGTAAATGCACCCTCTCGACTCGTCACCCTTGACGTATTACCCGCTTCAATAGGCGAATGGATCCTGTCCGGGCGACGTCTCTTCGGCGGCGGGTGAGGTCTTTGTCGCCTTTTTTCGCGAGCGTCTCGGTCGCCGCCGTCGGCCTTTCTTTGCCGGTGGTTTGCCTTCGTCATCGGCCTTTTCGGGGACCGTTTCGACTGCCGTCTCCGGGGATTGGTCGTTGGCCGCTGTGCCATTCTGTCGCTCGGCGGTGTGTTCGGATGTGTCGGTTTTCTTGCGCCTTCGCCCGCCCCGGCGGCGACGCCGAGGGTTGGCCTTTTGAGCAGCCTCGCGCTGATCTTTGTCGTGTCGCTCCTTGTCGGCTGAATCGACCGATATTTCGTCGTTCGAGGTTTGGTGGGCTTGGGTTTCGGCGCGACGCTGCTTTTTCCGACCAAGGCCGTCGCCGAGGTCGGCGGCACTGACCGCGGGAGCATCGGTGGTCTCCTCACCCTCGGGCCGTTGGCGCCACTCCACCCTCTCCTCGGCTCGGTGGAGACCACCGGCGGCGACGATCTCGACCTGGATATCGAACTCTCGTTCCAGCGCCGCCAGCTCCTGGCGCCAATCGTTCTGCAGGGCATCGGCGAGCTCGGGGTGGAGCTCCACCCGCACGCCTCCGAGCTGGCCGGTGACCGCCCGTGTTTCGATGCGTCGCAGGATGTTGAGACCGACCAGCTCCGGGCTCGCGATGGTGCCTGTCCCGCTGCAGGTGGGGCAGGGGCGATGGGTGCGCAGCTGGAGCGCCTTTTTCAGGCGCTGGCGGTTAATCTCGAGAAGGCCGTTTTCAGACAGGCGGCTCGCCGATGTGCGCGCTTTGTCATCCTTCATCGCATCTCGGACCGTCTTTTCAACCGCCCGGCGGTGCTTTTGCGACCGCATGTCGATGAAGTCGACGACCACCAGTCCGCCGATATCCCGCATTCGAAGCTGGCGCGCCACCTCGCGGGCCGCTTCGAGGTTGGTCTTGAAAGCCGTCTCCTCCTGACTTCCGCCCCGGGTGGCTCGACCGGAGTTGACGTCAATCGCGGTCAACGCCTCGGTTCCGTCGATGACGATCGATCCACCAGATGGCAGCTCCACCTTGCGTTGATAGATGCGGTCGATCTGCTCTTCGAGCTGGTATCGGCTGAAGAGGGGCATTCGTTCGGAGTAGCGCACGAGGCGGTTTCCCGATCGCGGCATGAAGGTGCGCATGTAGCCGCGTGCCTTTGCGAAGGCCTCCTCGTCGTCGACCAGAACCTCCTCGATCGAGCTGTCGAGGGAATCTCGCAAGGCCTGGACAATCAGATCTTGGTCGCTGTACAGGAGGCGAGTGCCCCTGCCCGTCGTCGACTCCTTGCGAATTTTCTTCCACAGCCGAAGGAGCGCGTTGAGGTCTCGGTTGAGGGTCTTCTGGGGCTGGTCGAGGGCGTTGGTGCGAAGGATCACTCCGCATCCCTCTGGGAGCTCGAGCTTGGCCACACGGTCCTTGATGACCTGGCGCTCTTCGTCCTCGGCTTTCCGAGAGACGCCGCGAACGTCATCGAAAGGCATCAACACCAGGTAACGGCCGGCGATGCTGATATTTGTGGTGACCAGCGCCCCCTTGTGGCCAACGCCGTCGCGTACGACCTGCACCAGGATCGGCTGGCCCCGCTGGAGAATTCGGTCGATTCTCGGGTGTTTGCCGCCTCCATCGATCTTTTTGTGATAGGCGGACGGGACGACGTCGTCGGCGCGAAGAAGACCGTCCTTGTCGGCTCCGAAATCCACAAAGGCCGCGTCGAGTGACGGCTGGACATTCGCCACGACGCCACGGTAGATATTTCCCCTGCACAAACCTGATTCGGTGGCTGCGACCTCATACTGGTCGAGGGTGTTGTCAGAGACAACGGCGATGCGCACCTCTTCGGGGCGCTGGGCATTGATGAGCATGCGTCGAGTCACGACGTCTCCATTTCAGGTTCAGGAATCTGCGGGGCGCACTTGGAAGCGGCGATCCTCCCGCTGTCGCACACAGGGTAGCATAAGTTCAGGTTTTTGTTGTATTTCGTGCGTGTCCCGTGCCCGCCTCCGTCTCCGTCTCCAACCTATCGCTCGAATTCAGCAGCGATACAGAATCGCGCCCCAATTCAGCCCACTGCCGAGACCGACGAAGCACACCAGGTCGCCTTCCTTGGCGCGCCCCTGTTCAAGCGCCTCGTGGTAGGCGATCGGGATCGTGCCTGCGGTCGTATTCCCGTAGTTTTGAATGTTGTTGAAGACCTTTTCGTCGGGGAGATCGAGACGCTTCTGAACGCCCTCGTTGATCCGAAGATTGGCCTGATGCATGATCATCAGGTCGAGGTCGTCGATCGAGAGCCGGTTGCGTTCGAGGATCTCCAGAGTCACCTGCGGCATGAAGGTTACGGCGAGCGCATAGACCTTGCGCCCCTCGACGATCGGGACGACGTCGCCGGACTCCGCCATCTCCGGAGTGAAGTAGGGTCTGAACGCGCTGCCCCCGGCCTTGGTCCACAATCGCTCCGCCTGGTCGCCGTCGGTGTGGAGGAGACAGTCGATGACGCCCTTGTCGCCGTCATCTCTTGCCTCGACGACCACCGCGCCGGCGCCGTCGCCAAAGAGCACTACCCGGTCGCGGCTGACCGTGTTCCGGGCGAATTCCTCGTCCGACACCGGGCCACCCTCTTCGCCGAGGGCTACCCTCCAGGTCGCTTCGTTCCAAGGCACCAGCGAGGCGTGCGCTTCGGCTCCCACGACCAGCACCCGCCGGTGTTGACCCGAGCGAATCAGCGCATCCGCAAGCTGGAGTGCATAGACGAAACCGGCGCACTGCTGACGGATGTCGAGGCAGGGGATCTGCTCGAGCCCTAACTTGCGCTGCAGGAATGGAGCCGTCCCCGGGAAATAGTAGTCCGGCGTCATGGTGGCGACCACAAGGTAGTCGATGTCAGAGGTTTGGAGCCCTGCGTTCTCGATCGCGTCTTGGGCGGCTGGGACCGCCAGATCGGATGTCGCCTGGTCGCGCGCCGCGTACTGGCGTTTGAGAATTCCGGTTCGGACTCGGATCCACTCGTCGGAGGTGTCCATCACTTTCGCCAGGGCGTCGTTGTCGACCGTCGCCTCGGGAATGTACATCCCGGTTCCCGTGATCACGGCTCGCATGGGCACCTCCGTTAAACGCCACTATACAGCGTGTTGAAGAGGTTTTGCGGGTTGCCGCGACGGTGCCGGCTCAGCGCCAGCGGATGTTGACGAACTCGCGTATCGGGTACTCCCGAAATCCGCGTCCGGGGCGCCACTCGGCCGCCTTGTAGGTGCCGAGAAGGCGGTCCCAGAGACTGACCCCGATGCCGAAATTGTGGTGCCACATGTTTTCCCTGTGGTGGAGATAGTGGATTGGCGCCCCGAGCCAGAATGCCAGATTGGGTTTTTCGTGCTGCACCTGATGGGCATAGGCGGCAAATGCCGCGTAGCCGACCGTGCCCAGGGCGAATCCCATTCCGGCAGGTACCGATACCAGAAATCCCGCCCAAACGATGAGCAGACCAGGAGCGGAGTAGTCGGTGAACTCTCCCCACCAGCCCTGCGCCTCGAAGTTGCGGTGATGCTTCGCGTGGCGTTTTCGGAGGAACTTTCCCATGTGCATCAGCCGATGGACCGAGTACTCGACCAACGAACCGAGGAGCAGACCGACGACGAGTGCCAGGGTGAATTCGAGGATCGGGTTCGACTGGAACATGGTGCCTCCGTACGATCGCATCGCGAAACAACAGGGGACAGTATAGATCTCCCAGCCAACCCACCCAAGGGAATGAGGAATGAGGAATGAGGATTGCCTATCCACCCGTAGGAAATTCGGAATTCGGAATTCGGAATTCGGAATGACCGCCCGCCCTCCCCTGGAGATGCACTCCATCCCGTTCAGGTCGGGTGGATCGCGTTCCTTGGAGGTGCCATTCTTGGCAGTGTTTGAGCCGCTGTCCTTTGAGTCGGCAAAACGTATCGGTCAAACAATGTCAAGGGCGGCTCCTCACGGGAAGCGCGCCTAAGTACGAGTCACCTCGAAGTCGGAAACCGATCCTCGAAGGTCAGGCTTGCGGTTGCCCCATTTGACGCGGTCCTGATAGCCACCCCCTAGCCCGTACTTCTCACCAGGTTTCGTGACGAGGGCGGCGAAGCGCAAGTAT
>CBDTWX010000165.1:0-10550 GCA_965364305.1 uncultured Thermoanaerobaculia bacterium | reverse complement strand
CTGGTCGCCGCCTCGGCGCCTTCGAGCATGCGCACCTTGTCCTCGAAGACCCTGACGGTCGGATTGGTGGCCCGCGAGTAGATGTGACCGTTTTCGCGGCCGAGCGCCACCTCACTCCACGTGTCCAGGCTCGAGTAACCGAACGCCACGCTGTGGACGAGAGGGACCTGGGTCGCACCGTCTGAAAAGGCGCCCTCTTCTCCAGCCCATACCGATGCCGTCCCGGAACCAACCTTCGACCAGTCTACGTCTTTTCGATCCGACATCTTCACTTCCTTCCGCGGACGCTGTTCCGCCTGATAAAGCTGTCATCACGATCCACATGAGAATGGCGGAATGCCTGCGGCAAGTCAACGAAGCACCAACCGCTCTCCGATACAATGTCGACGATTCACCGCACGGGCCCATGCCTACGAACAATCGGGGAGGACCGCGATGAAGAAGAACCTCTTGGGAGTTGCCCTCGTCTGCCTGCTGGCCGGAGCAGTTTCACATGCGGGAGAGCTGGTCGATCAACAGGTAATCGCGTCGATCAAGATGGCGGGTTTCCAGGACTCCCAGCTGATGGACACCGCGTTTTTCCTTACCGAGGTCCACGGTCCGCGGCTCAGCGGCACTCCGAGCCTGAAGGCGGCGGCCGAGTGGAGTCGCGATCGGTTGGCCGAGTGGGGCCTCGAGAACGCCCGCCTCGAGAGCTGGGACCTGGCGTATCCGGGCTGGCTCCTCGAGGCCTACTCGGCGGAGCTGTTGGAACCCCGTTACCTGCGTCTCGACGCCGTACCGGTGGCCTGGACCCCGGGCACTGGCGGTGCGATAGAAGGCGTGCCGGTGCTGGTCAAAGTGGAGAAGGAGGAAGACTTCGAGGAATATCGGGGCAAGCTCAGCGGCGCGATCGTTCTCAACGACGTCATGAAGGGCCTCGACGACGAGATGCTGGCGGCGGCGCGCCGGTTGAGCGACGAGAAGCTCCGGAAGCTCGTCGTTGCCATGGTGCCCGGCGAACCGGCCGACTACTGGGAGGAGTGGGAGAAGTGGTACGACGAGCTCGAGGAGCTCGCCAAGGTCATCCGCTTCTTCAAGGACGAGGGAGTGGCGGCGCTCCTCCTGCCGAGCTCGCGTGCCAGGGGCGTGGTGCGGGTGTCCTCCAGCGGCATCGAGAAGGTCGAAGAGAACGCCCCGACCTTTGTTGTCGCCCTCGAGAGCTTCAACATGGTGGCGCGTCTCGTCGACAGGGGGTTCGAACCGAGACTCCGGCTGGACAGCAGCGTCGAGATCGTGGAGAACGTGAAGGGCTACAACGTGGTCGCCGAGATCCCGGGCAGCGACCCGGCGCTGCGTGACGAGCTGGTCATCATCGGCGGCCACCTCGATGCGTGGCATGCCGGCACGGGCGCCACCGACAACGCCTCTGGCTGCGCGGTGGCGATGGAGGCGATGCGGATACTGATGGCGATCGGTGCCAAACCACGGCGCACCATCCGCGTGGCGTTGTGGGACGGCGAGGAGGTGGACTACTCCGGCTCGGTGCATCACGTGGCCGAACACTTCGCCGACCTCGAGTCCATGGATCTCGAGCCCGATCATGCCAGACTCTCGGCCTACTTCAACTACGACAGCGGAACCGGCAGGATTCGGGGCGTTCACCTGCAGGGCAACGAGTGGGTGCGGCCCATCTTCGAGGCATACCTGGCGCCCTTTCACTATCTTGGCGCCGAAACCGTGACAACCGAAAACACCACCGGCACGGACCACATGGTGTTCGACGCTGTCGGTCTCCCGGCCTTCACCTTTCTCCAGGATCCGCTGGACTATACGAAGCTGACCCATCACACGGACCAGGACGTGTATGACGAGCTGGTCGAGGAGGACCTCAAACAGTCGGCGGTGATCATGGCATCCTTCGCCTACCACACGGCGATGCGCGACGAGCTGCTGCCTCGCAAGAAGCTGCCTCCCAGGAGGACGGACGATCAGGGTTCGAGCGCTGCGGGACAATAGAGATATGAGAACGGGATGGGTCGTCGTGGCTTGGGTTTTCCTTATTCTCTGTGCGTGCGCCCAGCCGCGGATCGACAGACACAAGCTGTTTCGGGAAGTCGTCGCCTCGATGCCGGATTATCAGGATTTCTTGACGGTTGACGAGCTGCACGGAGCACTCGAGGCACTGAAGGAAGAACACCCGGAGCTCGTGACGCTCACCGTTCTCGGTGAAACCGAGCAGGGCAATCCGATCTATGAGTTTGAGATTGGGGATGGGGCCAACCATGCCCTGCTCTTCGGCTTCCCCCATCCCAACGAACCGATCGGCAGCATGATGCTGCATCACCTCACTCGCGAGCTGGTCGAGAACCAGGCATTGCGTGAGTACTTCGACTTCACGTGGCACATCGTTATCTGTGCGGAGCCCGACAAGGCCAAGCTCAACGAGGGCTGGTTCAAAGGAAAGCTGAACGTAACGAGTTATGTGAGGGACTTCTATCGCCCTCCCTACCACCAGCAGGTCGAGTGGACCTTTCCCGTCACCCATAAGGACTACACCTTTGACTCTCCCACCCCGGAAGCCCTTGCCCTGATGCAGATCATCGAGCGCAACCCGATCAATTTTTCGTTCAGCCTCCACAACTCCGGCTTCGGGGGCGCCTACTTCTATTGGTCCCACGACGTTCCCGAGCTCTATCCGGTGCTCTACGACTTCATCACGGCGCAGGGCCTACCTCTTCATCTGGGCGAGCCGGAAGATCCGTTTGGAAAAAAGCTGGACGACAGGGCGATGTTCAAGATGTCCCGTTTCAGCGAGTGGTACGACTACCTGGAGAAGAACTCTCCGGTTCCGCCCGAGGAGCTGCTGATCGGCGGCACCTCCAGCGACGATTTCATCGCGCGAACGCATGATGCGCTCTGCGTCGCCTGCGAGGTGCCCTTTTTCTACGATCCGAGAATCGAGGACGTCTCTGCGAGCGATATGACGAGACGCCAGGCCAATCTCGAGGGTCTGAGGTTTCGCGAAGACGTGTTTCGCTTCGTGCTTCGCAACTACGAAGAGGCGCGACCGATGTTGAAAGCTTCGTCCTTCTTCGTCGATGCCGTCGCGGAGCTCGCGAGAACGGGAGCAATCGAGATCGAGACGATGGAGCACACCGTGAACTCCGATCAGGGCTATTCGAGGCAGGCGACGGTGGCCGAAAAGTGGGACGCGTTGTACGGTTCGAAGTTCTACGCGTTGCTGGACCTCGGGCAGTTCGTCCGCATGCTCGAGCATGAGAAAGCTATCGCGGGAGGAGAGTTCCCGCAACGGCTGCAGGAGATATTGGACGAGAGCCTCGCGACCTTCGAAGAAATAGCGGCGGAGGTTGAAGCGGATCTCGACTACACCGTCGTTCCCATCAAGAAGCTGGCCGCCGTGCAGCTCGTCACGGCCCTCCACGCCATGGATCACGTTCAGCACAGCCCCGAGTTTGCCACGACGACGATGCCCGACTCCTCCGTGGTGTTGTCGTCAAACTCGGCAAGGATGAGAGAGGGGTCGTAGCGTCGGTATCCCGGCGGCTGGTGCCCTCGAACGGTTCGGGTCGGCGCCGACCGGTCACGGCGAAACCTCCGCCCGGCTCCGGGCCAGCCCCGCACGCGGCCCCGGTTCGGGCATCAGCTCGGCCAGCAACTCAGCAACGTTCTCTGCGAGCAGCATGTTCCCGTGATCGGTGAGGTGGCCGAACGACCCGGCAAAGCGGTCGTGGAACAACCCTGGATAGCCGACCTCGAGTAACGCCTCTTGAAAGTTCGTCCTATTCTCCAGGTAGGTGACATCCTCGCGGTAATCGAGCAATTTGCGCAGACTCTCCACCGACAGGAGCGGATACTGCATGGCAATCACCGGAATCCCGCGCGCCCGCACGGTATCGACGACTCGTTGATAGTGAAAGCGCGTGAACTCACGAAACCGGTGCAATTCCAGCTCGTCGCGTTGCGCTCGATAATCCGCCGCCCGAGCTGCATTGCCCGACTGCTCGCAGGCGATGGCGAGCTGCCCGAGCACCATCAACTCGTGGCTGACCGGCAGATCCGGCCACAACCGCAACGCCCTTTGAAAGTGGGCCGCGGCGAGATCATACGCCTCGACCTTGAAGCTGATTTCGGCCAGCAACAGCGACCACTGGTAGTCGTCGGGCAAGGCATCGCGGGCACGGAGCAGGCACGTCCGTGCCGTCTCATCGTGCTGTCCCCTGGTGACGAAATCGGCCCAGCGAAGCCAGGCCAGACCGGCGATTTCGGGTTTGCCGGTCGCTTCCTCGAGAAGCCGTCGCTCGAGGTCCCGATCATGTGCCCATCGGGCGACGGAGGTGGCGAGACGTAGTTGCGTGAATAGTTCGCCGGTCAGCTCCGCCCAGCTCGCGATCTCCCGCCGCCGCTCCTCATCGCCCAGGTCAGAAGGCTCGACTCCGGCCTCGTTCATCAGGAACTCGTCGAGCCGTTCCGGCGTGTCGTGGTGCAGCACGAGCCACCTCAGGTAGCTCAGGTGGTAAAACGGGGTGCCCGGATCGGCGGTGATGAGCTCGCGGTGGATGTCGATCATCTCGGAGTAACGAAAGCGTCGAATGGCCTCGGGACGGCGCTCGTGGAGTCGTGCGATCAAAGCTCGGGTCGGGCTGTCAAGGTGCGCCTCGGCGTTCGGAGGTTCGCCCTTTGACACTTCCGGCAGACCGACATCGAAAGCAGATCGCCAAAGGCGATCGAGCAGCCGGATGGTTCTGAGATGTTCGACCAACCACGGTCGGGGGCCGCCGCGCCGGTAAACCAAGACGTTTCCTTCGTCGTTGATGCCGAGCATGGTGATCACGACGTGCGGCTGGTCTTCATCGAGCCAGCGCTCGATCTCATTCGCGACGCCGTCGGTGCGAATTCCAACGGATCCCCGGTTGATGACCCGGATTTCGCGTCCGCTCCGTCCTCGATTCAGAATCTCCTCGAGCTGACTGGGCCAGAGACCGTAGGTCGTCGACTCTCCGACACAGACAACCCGCACCTCGCTGTCGACCGGCGCGGGGTTCGCTCGCCGGCCCATCCAATCGAGGGCCGCGGCGGCGGTCTGCAGCACCGCCTCCGACACCAGAAAGATGCCGGAAAGGCCAAGCAGGACGGCGAAAAGGCGAAAAAGGACCTTTCGAATCATCGAGTGTCTACTGTATCCGATTGGCCGGTTTGGGGCGTCATCCCCAGGCACACTGGCACCGGTTTTTCGGTGAGGCGCAGGTCCTTGTCGAGATACTCGTTGACTGAGGGAGAACGATCCTACCCGGTTCGTATCACGAAACAGCAATCGCGAAGATCTACAAGTGGCAGCCGCGCTGGTGATCCTCGAGATGCTATCCTCAGCCTCAGGCTATAGGACAGTTGGACTTCGAAATGGACTCTCATCGAGCCGAGCCGATGGCTGACCCAGAGGCTGACGCCGACCGGCTGTGTTATCGACAGGGCAGTCTCCACCTAGGCAACCGTTCCGTGAAAGATCTGATCGAGTCGATCGGGACGCCCGCGTTCGTGGTGAGCGAAGCGCGTATTCGCTCGAATTACCAGGCGCTGACCCGGGGCCTCGTATCATCCGGCGCCCGGGTCATTATTCGCTACTGCGCCAAAACAAATAACGAGGCGGGAGTTCTTCGAGTGCTGGCCGCCTTGGGGAGTGGGTGCCTGACTTCTCATTCAGCGGAGGCAGATCTCGCCCTCGCCTGCGGGTTTCCTCCTCACCGCCTCTCCTACCAGCGGCCGGTCGTGAGTCGCGACGAACTACGGTCCATACTGCGGGTTCGCGGCGTGCTGGTTCACGCCTTCGACTTCGACGACCTCGATCAAGTTGAGGCCGTTGCGGCAGGTCTCGACGAGACGGTCTCCTTATCACTCAGGCTCCGTGTTTCGCGGACGTTCCGTCAGATCGGGCCGTTGGGCAGACTCGGCAGCCGCCTCGGTTTCGACGAGGACGAGATCCTCGATGCTGCGGCAAGGGTCGCGAGCTTCAGCCACGTCCGTCTCCACGGCATCAACACCTACCTAGGAACCCAGCAAGCCTCGAGCCGTCGATTCGAGACCGCCATCGGCTCGATTCTGCGGCTTTCGAAGCGGCTGTCGACCCAGCTCGGGCAGCCAATCGCGGAAGTGAATCTCGGCGGAGGGATTCCTTCCCCGTCGTTGCGCAGATGGGGAATGGACAGCCGGTGGCGACTTGCAAGAGAGAGGAGGCCGGAGGAGGACCCTACACGCGCTCTTCAGGGCCTCGCGGCCAGATTGGGGGCGAGCTTTTTCCGGCAGGCTGCCGGCATCGGCTTGGACCCGCTGCCCACGCTTGCTTTCGAACCCGGGCGTTCGCTGGTAGGAAATGCCGGCCTTCTGTTGACCCGGATCCGTGCCGCACGCGGCAACTGGCTGTTCCTGGACGCGAGTCGTAACCACCTCCCCGAGTCTCCGGTTCTGTTTCAGCGACAGATTCTGCCGGTGACCACGAGCCGCGACCGGATCAAACGCTCTTATAACATCTCGGGCCCGACTCTCAACACGATGGATGTATTCGCACTCAGGCGCAAGCTGCCGGAGCAACGAGTCGGAGAAGCACTCGCCATCTGTGATGCCGGCGCGTATTCGATCTCGCGCGCCAGCCGCTATGCCGGGTTGTCTCCACCGGTTTTTCTGACGCGAATGGATGGAAGAATCGAGCGGATTCGGCGCCCAGAAGGTCTCGCCGACCTCACCTCGGCCATGGACTCGTTCAGTCTGTCCGAAGGGAAATCGAGAGTGCGGTGAAGCAAAGACCAGCTGTTGTGACGGGTGCGTCTGGTTTCGTGGGCCGCCATCTGGTCCGGGCGCTGCTTGCTGACGGACGCCGGGTCTCCGCCCTGTGTCGCTCCGATAGTTCGCTGGCTGATCTTCGCCATCCCCGACTTCGGGTTTTTTTCGCAGACCTGATGGAACGGGCAGCCGACCTGTCCTCCCTGAACCCGGAGACGACCGTGTTTCACCTCGCGGCCATGCGGTGGCGGCCTGGCGTCTCGGCGGAGCTGTACCAACGACTGAACGTGGTGGGCACAATGTGGCTCGCTGAGAGGGCTCGCGAGGCAGATGTGGCTAAATTCGTCCATGTCTCGACGGCTGTGAGCTTTGGGCCTTCCGAGGAGCGACCCAGGTGCGAGGCGGATGGCTACAATCGGACGACGCACCGCAACCCGTACGTTCACTCGAGGATCGAGTCCGCAATCGGCATGAAGGACCTGCAGGCGAAGGGTCTGCGCCTGGTTGTGGTGTCGCCGGCCATCATCTTTGGGCCCGACCAACGCGACCACCCCAACCGTATCACCGATCACGTTCGGCGTATTCTGCGTTGGCCCGCGGATATCTTTTTCGATGGCGGCAACCAGAAGAGGAATCTGGTCTACGTCGGCGACGTCGTTCGAGGGATTACATTGGCGGAACAGGGGGCCCAATGTGGCGAGGAGTTCATCCTCGGCGGCGAGGACGTGTCTCCTCGAGAGCTCAGCTCGACGGTGCGTCGGTTGGCGAATCGACCCGCGAAGGCCCGATTTTCGATTCCGCCGCGTGTGGCGAACCGGGTTGCCCGGGGGCTTGACGGACTGATGGGACGCGGAGCGGGTAACGGCGCTCAGGAATCATTGTGGTTGCTCAGGCGGGAGTGGAGGTACACGTCGCACAAGGCGCAGACGCTGCTTGGTTACCGGCCGGTCACCCTGGAAAACGGACTGAGACAGACCCTGCGATTCGTACTTGGAGCAGGACGAATATGACGATTGGTGGTCAACGTCAGCGGCAGAGGCAGCACTGGGACGGGATGGCCCTCTCGCTTCCCGACTTTTTTTCGGCACCGTCGACACAGTACTACCGCTCCTGCGAAATGGCATTGATTCGTCGTGAGCTTGGCGATCTGGCGGGCAAGAAAGTTCTCAAGCTGGACCTCTGGAACGAGGCCCGGAACACTCGAATTCTCAACTGGATCGAAACCCAGGCCCTCCAGGTTGTGGGTCTGGACCTCAGTTACGTGGTAACGCGCCTCGCGGGACGGAATTCGGTCAGCAGCGGGGCGCCGCTGCCTGTCCTCCAGGCGGATATTCGCGAGCTCCCTTTTTCGAGCGACTCGTTCGACTGTGTCTACTCGATGGGAACCATCGAGCATATGGACGAGTACGAGCAGGCCCTTCGTGAGGTCCGACGCGTCCTTCGACCGGGCGGCGAGGCGATCATTGGCGTTCCCCACAAGTGGAACGTATTTCTGCGACCCGTGCTGGTCAAGCTACTGGATCTCTCGGGCAACTACGCGTACGCACCTGAAAAGTCTTTCAGCGCCCACGAGCTGCGCACTGCCATCGAGAATGCTGGGCTCAAAGCGCATCGTCGTGGTGGGATATTGGCGGTTCCAGGTGCTTTGCGCATGCTCGATCTTTTTTTGTTCAGCCGCGGCGTTCCGGGAGGCCGACTCCTCACGCCGTTTTTCCGAGTATGTTCATTTTTTGAAACACGCTGGCGATGGCCCGGCTTTCTTGGCTACCTGATCACCATGGTGGCCGAGAAGTCTGGCGCCGCGAAGACCTGATTCCCGTGATCGTCTACGTTCTCCAGACCGTGATTCAGGTCCTTGGATATCTTCTCATCACACTGTGTCTCGGAGCAGGCGCGGCGGTCCTGGGACGACGACTCACGTGGCGAGTTGCCTATGCGGACTCCCTGGAAGCACTGTTTTTTTCGACCTCCTTGGGTCTCGGCGTGTTGGCTTCTCTCATTTTCGTATTGGGGTTGCTTCGGCTTCTTTACGCCCCGGTCATGCTGGCGCTGATCGTGGGGGCTCTTTTCTCTTCGGTCAAAGTGTGGCGCCGGCTGTATCTGCGGATCGCGGTGGAGCCGAGTTCGAGCCGGAGCGGCCCACGTCTGTCGTGGTTCGTTGTGATCTCTGTGTTCGTGCTCGTCCCCTCAATCGTTCTCGCCCTTTATCCTCCTACTGAATGGGACACAACGCTCTACCACCTGCCCTACGCCAAAGCCTTCGCCCAAGAGCATCGGCTACTGTTTCTGCCCGACATCCGCTTCCCGGTCTTTCCTCAGCTCGTCGAGATGTTGTTTGTGTTCAAGCTTCTTCTCGTCGACGACGTGGCGACGCACTTCGTCGAGCTCACGGCGATGCTCCTCACAGCCCTGGGACTCGTGACGTGGGGAGTGAGGTTGTTCTCGCTTCGATCTGGGCTATGGGCGGCCGCACTGTGGCTGGGCAATCCGCTGGTGGTGTGGCTCGGGACCTCGGCATATGTCGACGTCGGATTGACCCTGTTCGTGACCTCGGCTCTCTACGCATGGACACGGTGGAGCGAATCACGAGACTCGAAATGGATCGTACTGGCGGGCCTGTTTGCAGGATTCGCCGCCGCAAGCAAATACACCGGTCTGTTCTTCGTTGGGTTGCTCTTGGCGCAGGCGACCATCGAGGCCGTCAGGGAACGCAAAATGAGATCGGTCCTCGCATTCATGTTGGCCGTAGTTGTTGCCTGCGGACCGAGTTACGCGTGGATCGTCTACCTCACGGGCAACCCGGTGTTTCCGTTCTATTCGGATCTCTTCGGAGCTCGCGAGTGGGACACTGAGCTGGCCCAGAATCGCGGGGTTCCTCCTGGCCGGCATCTGATGGGTCGCGTCGCCTCGGTGATGCGGTTCGAAACCAAGAGGATCTTCGGGGGTCTCGACGATTTGCTTTTGGTGCCGTACAGAGCCGTCTTCGACCGTGAAATTTTTGACTTGCAGCCTCCTCTTTCTCCGTTCTATCTCGTCCTCCTCCCAGTACTCGGCCCCCTAGGGCTGCTTCGACGAAAAACTCGGTGGCTGCTGATCACATCGGCGTGCTTTGGAGTATTCTGGCTGCTGAGTCTTCAGGATCTGCGTCTTCTCCTGCCGGTGCTGCCGTTGCTGAGTCTCGCGTTGACTTCAGAGTTCGACCGCCTCATTCGCAGGCACGGAGGGAGGTGGAGGCTCCTCTCCGGCGCCGGGGTTGCTCCCTACGTGGCGGTGGCGGTGATCGCTCCAGGTCCGCTTTACGCGGCCCACAATGTGCACGAAAAAGGCCGGTTACCGACAACCCTCGAGCAGCGCGAGTCCTATCTGTCGCAACGGGTGGCCGGCTACGACGCCCTTCGGTGGCTCAATCGACATCACGGACGCGATTACTGCGTTTACGTTCTGTTCGGAGCCGAACTGGCCTATTACGCCGAAGGACGCGCGCTCGGGGACTTTCAAGGGCCGTGGCGGTATCAAAGGGTTCTCGATGTTGTTGACGACGGCAGGAGGCTCTATCTTGAGCTCCGACGGATGGGAGTTGGCTACCTTCTCGTTCTTCAGCCCGGGTCAGCCGTGAATCCGCCCGATGACCAGAATTTCCACAGCTGCTTCAAAAAGGTGCTCGCCAAACAGGGCTTCGAGCTGTTTCGAATGGAACCCACCGCGTGCCTTGCGGGGACTGAAAATGGACCCGTGTGACCTCCACCGGATGATGCACTCTCACGGTCGATGGGCGG
>CBDTWX010000164.1:0-10552 GCA_965364305.1 uncultured Thermoanaerobaculia bacterium | reverse complement strand
TCTCGGTGTTCCAAAAACGGGATGTCGTTTCGATCGAGCAGCAGACGGCCAAGCTCGATCAGATCAGGAGATGGGATCGTTGGGCCGGTGTCGTCCGCCGTGTTTCTGCGGTGCTCGTCCCGGGCAGTCACAACTTTTTGGGGAATCATGTCATCCGAGGTGTTCTGGTCGGCTTCACTGCGTGGTTCTGTCTCTCCGGAGCACTCGCGTGGGTGCCCTTATTTCTTCGCCAGATCGAGCCCCTCATGCCGCGATCCATCATCCAGATCGGGCTCCTGAGTCTGTTTGCGATCGTCGTTCTGCGCTCCGCATTGTTCGGCTGGAACCGGAGGTGACATGGCGCTCGAAGGCACTCTTCGGGATTTCTCATTTGCGGATATTCTGCAGCTGATATCGCTGCAGCGAAAGACGGGAGTCTTGACCCTCAGGGCCAAAGAGAATGTGGTAACCGTCTCTTTTCAGGACGGTTGTATCGTCGGTGCGTCCACCCTCAACCAGCATATGGAGGACATGATCGGCCTCATCCTGCTCAAACGGGGAGAGGTCAGTCAGTCGGAACTCGATGCGGCCTTGCGACGCCAAGAGGAGACGCTCCAAAGGCTTGGGCGCATTCTCATTGATCACCACGTCGTTCCGGTGGAGACCATGCGGGTCGCTCTGCACCAGCAGATCCTGCAGATCGTGTATCGCGTTTTCAGGTGGTCGGACGGTGAGTATCATTTTTCGCAGGAGACCGACATCGACTACGATCGCGATCTCCTCGAACCCATGGCCGCAGACTCGATCATCATGGAAGGCGCGCGAATGACGGACGAGTGGCCGTTCATCAACCAGCGCATTCCGGATCGAGAGGTGGTTTTTCGAAAGGTCGATCCGACTCGCAAGCTCGAGGTCGTAGATTCCGGTGACGACTACCTCGGCGACCTCGATTTTAGCTTCGAAGGCGGTGAGAACACGCCGTCGCCCGGAAAGGTTTTAGAAAACCAGGTGACGGAAAGTCAAATGGTCGTGTACCCGTTGATCAATGGGGTCGACACCGTCAACGAGATCATCTTCGCCAGCACGTTGATCGAGTTCGAGACCTGCAAAGCCATCGCCGAACTGCTCGGGAAACGCCTGATTCGAGAAGCCACGCAAGAAGAGGTTGCGCGCGAGATGCGTCGCGGCATCGAAATCGTGAAACCCACCGGATGGAGCTATGCCTCCCTGCCCTGGCTCGCTGTACCGTTTTTGGTGCTGCTTGGCTTTTCCCTGACAATCATGCCCCGAAATCCCGCGAATCCGGGATTTGATCTCCGTGAGAGCCTCTGGGATCGCTACGTGTTGCAGAGCCTCTCCTGGATCACTCTCGATCGAGTCGCCGATCGTGCCGAGAGCTTCTATTACCTGAGCGGAATTCACCCCGATGACGCAGAGCATCTTGCGACTGGGATTCAGGGACAGGTTCCTCGAGATCCCTGGGGCCGTGGGTATCGACTGGTCAATCGCGGTGAGCGGCTGTTCGTGACCGGATCCGACGGCGCCGGACAACCGATACAGGCCCTCATATTGAGCCGGCATCTGGCGTGGGAACACGGTGGGGAATGGATAGATCGAAACGCGGGACCTGGCGTTCTGCTTCTCCCTTGAACTTCCCCGTTCGCCCGCCAGGATCACATCGTTGAACGTTAGAACGTTAGAACGTTAGGCTCATCCGGAATTCGGTGAGGTGAATAGTGACTGAAGGTTTTCAGCAGCGGTAGCGGCAGAAATCAGTGGCATGGACAACGATTCTGATCCCTGCCTCTGACCACTGAATCTGAAACCTGTCGCTGCCTCCTGTCGCGGTTTCCGGTCGCTGAAAACCGCCGCTGCTCCTTGCCGCTGACTGGGCGCGGAAACGGTGGTCGCGAGTGCGTTTCTCTACGACTTGACAAATGTTCACTCAGGTTTTATATTCACGTTGGAAACTGAAATTTGAGGAGGACGCAAGCATGTCCAGAGTCATCGGAATAGATCTCGGCACCACGAACTCCGTGGTCGCCGTCATGGAGGGCGGCAAGCCAGTCGTCATTCCAAATCAGGAAGGGAATCGCACCACCGCGTCGGTGGTGGGATTTGCCAGCGCCGGGGAGCGTCTGGTCGGCCAGGTTGCCAAACGGCAGGCGGTCACCAACCCGGAGAACACCATTTCTTCGGTCAAACGCTTCATGGGACGTCGATTCGACGAGGTGGTCGAGGAGATGAAGACCATCTCATACAAGGTGGTCAAAGGCGAAAACGACACCGCGCGCATCGAGGCTGGAGGCAAGGTGTATTCGCCGCCCGAAATCTCGGCGATGATCCTCCAGAAGCTCAAGGCGGCCGCCGAGGACTATCTTGGCGGGAAGGTGGAGCAGGCGGTGATCACTGTCCCGGCATACTTCAACGATTCCCAGAGGCAGGCCACCAAAGACGCCGGCCAGATCGCCGGCCTCGAGGTGATGCGTCTGGTCAACGAGCCGACCGCGGCGGCACTGGCCTACGGGCTGGACAAGAAAGGGGATGAGACCATCGCAGTCTTCGACTTCGGTGGCGGGACTTTTGACATCTCGATCCTCGAGGTCGGCACCGGGGTGGTGGAGGTGAAATCCACCAACGGGGATACCCACCTCGGCGGTGACGATATCGATCAGGTGATCATCGAATGGATGGAAGAAGAGTTCAAAAAGGACCAAGGGGTCGATCTCTCGAAGGACCGGATGGCGGTGCAGCGCCTCAAAGAAGCTGCTGAGAAGGCAAAAATGGAGCTTTCCTCCACCATGGAGACCGACATCAATCTCCCCTTCATCACGGCCGACGCTTCCGGGCCGAAGCACCTCAATCTCCGCCTCTCGCGATCGAAATTCGATCAGATGATTGAGCCGTTGGTCCAGCGAACCCTTGAACCTTGTCGGCAGGCGCTGAAGGACGCGTCCCTCGATGCCAAAGACGTGGACGAGGTGATCCTGGTTGGTGGGTCCACGAGGATCCCCATGGTGCAGAAACTGGTGACCGACTTCTTCGGCAAGGAGCCCAACAAGGGCGTGAACCCGGACGAGGTCGTGGCGATAGGCGCTGCAGTGCAGGCCGGAGTTCTTTCGGGCGAAGTCAAGGACGTGTTGCTCCTCGACGTCACCCCGTTGTCACTCGGAGTCGAGACCCTGGGTGGTGTCGCCGACGTCGTGATCGAGCGAAACACGACGATTCCGGTTCGCAAGTCGAAGGTCTATTCGACGGCAGATGACAATCAGAATCAGGTCGAGATCCATGTTCTGCAGGGTGAGCGCACCATGGCTGCAGACAATCGGACACTTGGGCGGTTTCATCTGATCGGCATTCCACCCGCGCCCCGCGGCGTGCCGCAGATCGAGGTGGCGTTCGACATCGACGCCAACGGAATCCTGCACGTTTCGGCCAAGGACCGGGGTACCGGGCAGGAGCAGAAGATCCAGATCACCAGCTCCTCCGGTATTTCTGAGGAAGAGATCAACAACATGGTCGAACAGGCCAAGACCCATGCCAGCGACGACGAGAGAAAGCGGAAGGAAATCGAGACCCGCAACAAGCTCGACGGCTTGATCTACTCCACCGAAAAACTGGTCAACGAAAATCGTGACAAGCTGCAGGACAGCGACGCAGCCGCCATCGACCAGGCGCTTGCGGATGCGAAGAAGGTCCTCGAAGAGGGGGCTGTCGATCAGATGGAGCAGGCTCACGAGCGGCTGACCCAAGCCAGCCATCAGGTGGCCGGGGTGCTCTATCAGACTGCGTCCGCTGAGAACGGCGCGGCCCCGGCGGGCGGACCCGAGGGAGGCGATCAGTCCGGAGAGAGCGACGACGACGTCATCGACGCTGAATATGTCGATGTCGACGCCGACACCGAGGAGCAGAACTGATTGGAGAGGCTGTCGGCTATGAGCGATGAGCTCGTAGCTGACAGCTCCGTTTTCGGGCCACGAATCGGCTCCGTGGTTATGCGGATTCGTGCGGTGATACAGTAATCGCTAGAAACCATGTCGGACGACCGTTCGCGTGTCCGTAGAATTACAGGTGACGGCAGTCGTAGGACGTGTGTTGTCGGGAGGGTTCGTGAAATCGAAGCCGAAGTATCGCATGATCTCCTGGGTGGCGGAGAAGTACAATGTCCACCCACAGACTCTCCGCCTCTGGGAGCGAGAGGGTCTCCTTCGGCCGACCCGATCTCGCGGTAATACCAGGCTGTATGACGAAGAAACCTGCGAGCGTCTGGAGACGATCCTCACCCTGACACGGGACCTCGGGGTGAACCTCGCCGGCGTCGACATTATTCTCAACCTGAAGCAGCAGATACACCGACTGCAGCAGGAAAATGAGATGCTGGCGAAGATGATCCGGCGCACGGTCAGAAAGCACAGCGAGGTCCCGAGATATCACTCGTTGGTCAAGGTCGAGACAACGACCTTGAAGGTAGTGGACGAAGAATGACCCGGCGCGGCGGCTCCGCGCCGGACGCCGAGGTGGCGACCCTGCGCCGCTACCTCAAGGAGATCGGACGCTATCCACCGCTGACGCACGATCGAGAAATCGAGCTGGCAAAGAGAGTTCACGAGGGTGACGAGGACGCATTGAGGGAGCTCGTCGAATCAAATCTTCGATTCGTCGTTGCATATGCCAAACGCTACCGTAATCCGAACGTCCCGTTTCTCGACCTGATCCACGAAGGGAATCTCGGCCTCATCCAGGCAGCCAAGAAGTACGATCCCTCCATGGAAGGTCACGACGTCAAGTTCATTACCTACGCCGTGTGGTGGATACGACAGGCGATCCTCCATGCCCTCGCCGAGCACGCCGGGTCCTTCAGACTGCCTCAAAAACAGGCCAACACCCTTTACCGTCTCGAGAGAATCCGCTCGCTGCTCAGCGAACGGTTCGGCCGTTCTCCGACTGAGAAGGAGCTCTCCGAAGAGGTTGGGATCTCGATCGACGATGTTCGAGTGTTGACCCGCGCCTCCCGGTCATCGCTGTCGATCAACGAACCTGTCGACGCTGACGGGGATTCGGAGTTGGGAGACCTGCTCGAACAGACCGGTCTCCCGGACACCGACGAACTCCTCCTCAGAGAAAGTTTTTCGCGTGCCCTTTCCGACGCCCTTGCCGAGCTTCCGGCGCGGGAGCGCAGCGTGCTTGAGCTTCGGTTCGGCCTGATTGACGATCAGCCCAAGACCCTGCGAGAGATAGGCGAGGAGATGGGGCTCTCGCGGGAGCGGGTGCGGCAGATCGAGAGCCGGGCCCTCAACAAGCTTCGCCGTTCGCACAAAAAGCATTCGCTGGCGGGGTTCTTGCGGTAGGAGTACCCGCCTAATGCCATCCTCCGCAATGGGGAGCGCGGGGGGACATCGACACAGGTGCCACTCCTCACATTGTTTGCCTTGGGAGCGCTTCTCCCTCGAGGGTGCTTCCGCAAACAATGTGAGGGGTGACACCCAGCACGTCGAAGTAGGGAGCGCCCGTCGGTGTTGAAGCAACAAGGGCGCACCAAATCGCAAGCCCAGGCCTCATGCCTCACTCTTCAGCGTCACCCTCCGCTTCATCGGGTTCGGGCTCCTCATCGGGCTCGAGCTCCTCGTCGGGCTCGGGTTCTGGGTCGGGTATTCGTCTTGTCTTGCGAACAACTCTCGTGCCGGCGAGGATGTCGTGAAGGGCCCGGTTGTCGTTTCGGATCAACATCAGCAGGTGGCCCCACTCGAAGGCCACCGAGCTCACACAGTAGGCGGCGAGGCGAAGGAGGGCACGAGATGGACCGATCGGAGACCGCTGACGGTAGTCCATGATCCGGAGGCCAAGCGCCCATTTCCCGGGCGTGGCACCCAGCAGACCCCATCCGACCACGAAGTAACACCACCAAAGGGCGATCCACAAACCCACGATGCCACTGGCGTGCGCCCACCACGTCTGATCTGAAGCGGCCCGCGCGATGTCGTCGATCCCACCCTGTACCGCCATCCAGTCGAACTTGTGTCCAACGGGAACCGCGAGGATCAGGCACAGACCGCAGTAGAGAGCCATGTCGATGAGCGTCGCTGGAAGCCGCCAAGCGGCTCCGGCGGGAATCCAACCGTCCTCGGCGAAAAGACTGCGGCTCACTAGAGTGGAGTCAGGCCGCCACTCCGTTGGTGGACAAGCCACAGCCCGGAGTAGGCGTGGAGGAACCGAAATCGTGACCGGTAGAGCGGTTCCAGGTGACTGGTCTCACCGCGAAAGACCATGTCGTCGATGAACCACTGGAACCTGCGGTCCATTTCGCGAGCTCGTTCGAGGCTCTGAGCCGAGTGCTCGAGAGCATCGAAGAGGTGGTCCGGGTGGCTGGCGGTTTCGAGGCGCGAGATTTCGTCGTGTTCCTCCTCCATTTTGACCCGCAGTGCGGCAACGCTGAGAATGAACCTCGCGAGCTCCCACTCGGTGGATCCTTCCTCCACTTTTCGTTCAGCGAGGTTTCGATACGTCTCCACCTCCCACGATTCCAGATTGAGGTTGCGGATTTCCGGGGCCTCGGCCACCAGGGTCGGCAGTCGGTCCCATACAACCATCTCGAGAGCAAACATGATCTTGTGGAGGCTCTCGTTGAGCAGTGGATCTAAGGGCAACACGTCAGCTAGCGAGGCCCGTTGTGGCGGCCGATGACTCTCGCGTTCTTTGAGAGGCGACCGGGCTGCATCGGCGCGGTCGGGCGTGAGGTCGACCGCCGCGGTTGGCGCCGGAATCTCGATGTCATCGGTTCTCGAGGTGTGACCGGTGCCCGCTGTGTCCTCTGAACTGAAAAGCTCCTTGAAACGCCGCTTGGCGACAATATTCGTAGTGGTGATCTCTACGAGCAGCGAAGGGTGGAGAGCAGTCGTGCCAAGCCTTTGCTTGAGCCGACGGTAGCGCTCGTACACCTTGGACGCGACCGCCGCAGATTGATCCTCGATGGATTCAAGTTCTTTCCGAATCTCGATGACGGCTTCGATCAGAGGAGTTTCCTCGGCGAGCGGCAGCGGCGCCAGGTTGATAAACTCGTAGAGGCTCACAAATTTCTGCAGCAGCTCGGCCGGGTCGCGCGACGCAACCGCGCTGTCGGCCGACGGCTCTTCGGCGAAGCGCGTAAAAAGGATATCGAGTTTGTCGAGCGTATCCTGCTCGAAGTGCTCCGAGAGAAGGTAGAACTTGATGAGTTCGGGCAGAGTCCTTTCATCCTGCCGTTTGACGTGATCGAAAAACGTGCGCATTACGGAGGGCTTCAGCCCTTTATCGACACCGGCGAGAGCCCCCTGGATTTGATCTATCTCTCGTTCGAGACGGTCGAGCTCGGGGTCCCCGTCTTCAACGTGCTCGATCCCGACTGTGTGCGTCAACTCCTTCAACTCCGAGTGTGTGGCATGGAAGTCGTAGCTGAACGGCATCGGGCCTTGACCCAAGTGTTTGAGTACGCCACGGAGAAACTGGTGAAACGTCCAGAGAGTCCGAAAGCGATCGGATAGTGTGGTATACCGATTGCTCGAAGATCGCATCCTGAGAGCTTCCATGGCAGTTCAGGATACACTGACACGCAAGGCTGCATCAATGGAATCTCGTCAGGCTGAACCGCTCGATTTCGGGGGGAGACTACAATGCTTGGTCCAGTTGTGGTGAGCAAGGAGGACATTGCAGGCACGATCCGCCGTCTGGCGGAGGAGCTCGAGGCCGATCTCGAGGGACGGTCGCCGATTTTCGTCGGGGTCTTGAAGGGTTGCGTGTTTTTTTTCACGGATCTCACTCGGCGAATAGGAAAAACGATCGAAATGGACTTCATCCAGGTCTCGAGCTATGGAGCCAGCACCACATCATCCGGTTCGGTGGTCTTGGTGAAAGACATCACCGTCGATGTCCGTGACCGAGATGTTTATCTTGTCGAGGACATCGTTGATACCGGAACGACCCTGACAGACGTGATCCATCTCATCGAAGCGCGGCATCCACGGTCGATCCAGGTCGTGTCCCTGCTTTCAAAACCGTCGCGACGACAGGTGGAAGTAGACATCGCTTTTTTGGGCATTGAAATCGAAGATCTCTTCGTTGTCGGCTATGGGCTCGACTACGATGAGCGATATCGAAACGTCCCTGACATTCACGTTTTGGAAATTACCTGAGCCGGTACTCTCTTCGTGTGAATGACGTGAAAAGGTGGTGACAGCGCGAGGAACGCAGGCTAGAATGTGCCAACACGAGGCCAGCCAGCCCGTTGCCACGCGCCGAGGTGAAACGAGAACTCGTGGGTCATCCCGGCACGGGCGCGGCTGATGACGGGGGGCGGATGAAGCCGAGCGACTACCGAGTGCTGATCCGGGGCGCCGGCGAGCTGGCGTCGGCGACTGCCCAGCACCTTTTCGTGCAGGGATTCGAGACCATTCTGATGCTCGAGCGACGGTATCCAAAAGCCGTGCGGCGCCAGGTGTGTTTTTCGGAAGCCATTCTCGACGGCGAAACCACAGTCCAAGGTGTGCGTGGTCTGTTCGCCCGAAATGTCCCTGAGGTGCTGGACGCAAACCGAGCCGGCGCGATCGCCGTGGCCGCACTCGATCTCGAGGACGTGCTGCACCAGTGGCAGCCACAGATCTTTATCGAGGCCGCGATGCTGCGCAAGAACTGGGGGCTCCGGAGAGGCATCGCCCCGGTGGTGATTGCCCTCGGACCGGGCTACGTGGCCCGCAAGGACTGCGATGCCGTCGTCGATACGGTTCGTGGCCCGCAGGTCGGCGCGGTGCTTGAAGACACCGGCGAACGGTTGCGGGACGAACCTCCCGCGCAGATCATGGGTTACGCCGACGAGCGGGCGGTCAAGGCGGTTCGGGACGGGATCTTCTTCACTCAGCAGAAAATCGGTGCGCATGTGGACCGCGGAGAGCGAATCGGTACCGTAGTTTCCGTTTACGGCGTCGAAGATTTCCGGCAGGGCGTTCCGGTGGACGCATCCTACCCGGTGACGGCGAGGATCTCAGGTGTACTTCGCGGGCTGTTGCGAGACGGCGTTCCGGTCAAGAGAGGCGACCGGATCGCCGATGTCGATCCTCGTGGCCGTACCGATGATTTGGATCACCTGTCGGACAAGTCGCTGCGGGTGGCAGAAGGCGTCCTCGAGGCCGTGCTCGGTCTGATTGCCGAGGGCAATCGTCGCGGTGCGTCGTCCAGATCTCGGAGTACCGCGAAGACGAAGAGAAAAGCGCCGACCGCGGCCGGACCGGCAAAGAAGAGCGAGTCGCGTTCGAAGGCCAAAGGCGCATCGACGGCGGCTAAGAAACCACGCGAAAAGACTCAGCCGAAATCCGCGACCAAGAGCCGCAAGAAGAAAGGCACGAAGAGCCCCAAGAAGGGCTGATCAACGGCGGCATTGCGTGTCAAGGATCAAGCACTCGATCACCCGAACGGCTTGGCGGCTCAGACCGCCCGTCCTCGCGCTCGGTGGGGGTGGTGCTCGCGGTTTTGCTCATTTCGGAGTGTTGCAGGTGCTCGAGCAGACCGGCCTTCCGATCCGGGCGATTGTCGGCACCAGCATGGGTGCGGTGGCCGGAGGTATGTATCTGGCGTACGGATCAGCTGACCGAATCATCGATCTGTGGCGTGAAGCGATTGATCGGGAATTGATTCCTTCGGTGAGATCCATCGGAAAAGTGCCGCACGCTGACGCCAAGGAGCATCCGTTGATCCAGGTGGCGCGGAGGATTCGGAACAGAGTCGTGATCTCATTTGCCATGAACAGGAGCACGATTCTTGATGACCGGGACCTCGTGCAGGCCCTCGAGTTCCTGATTCCGGACCTTCGATTCTCCGATCTCTCCCAACCTCTGGTCGTGGTGGCGACGGACATCGAGACGGGAGAGGAAGTGCGGATTCGGAGTGGAGACTTGAGGCGCGCGCTGGTTGCCTCGAGCGCGATACCAGGGATGGTCCCTGCGGTCCATATTGATGGTCGAGACCTGGTGGACGGTGGGGTGGTGGCTGAGGTGCCGACGGTTGCCGCTCGTGCCGAAGGTTGGCCGGTGGTGGCGGTCGATGTGTCGATCGATGTGCCACCGGTGGGTGAGGACGATCTGGTGCTCGATACCATGATGCGGACCCAGATGATGACTGCACGACTGCTGCGCCAACGCCAGCTGAGATCGGCGAACCACGTCATACGACCGGATGTCGGCGATGCCAGATGGGCGGAGTGGCAGCGCTTCGACGAATTCGTCGAGCTCGGACGGATGGCGACAAGGGAGTTTCTCGGGCTTTGAGGCTTGGGGCCACGTCCGCCCAGCCAAGCTAGTTTTTGGTGTTGAGTGTTTAGTTGTTAGTTTTGAGTTCCCGCCCACCCACCCAGGCTTGGGGATCCAGGCCTGAGTTTCGATGACGGCACGCGGCCGGCGCCGTCGCTGTCTTCGGTGGCTCACCGCTGCCGCCGTCGCTGACGCTGATCCTGCCGCTGTACCAGCCCCTGTTTGCTGACGCTGATCCTGAGCTTGAACCTAGCCCGTACTTCTCACCAGGTTTCGTGACGAGGGCGGCGAAGCGCAAGTAT
>CBDTWX010000163.1:0-10563 GCA_965364305.1 uncultured Thermoanaerobaculia bacterium | reverse complement strand
CTGGGTGCGGTGCATCGGGCCTTGCAGCCGAAGATTGGTGAATAGTCCGGGCGAGGTACAGCATTCAATCTCAGGGGTCTGGCGGGCGGAACGTTCTACCGTTGGGCGATCGAGATTCTCCGAATCCACCGTGGTCTTCGTTAATCTGGTCCGCGGAGGGTCGTTCAATGGTTGACGATCGAAATGAGGAGGATCGAGTGGAACCAGCTTTCGTCAACCCGAAAACCCAGGATACCGGCTGGCTGGAGGCGATCTACCGCGAAGAAAGCAGCGTCGTCCTCCACGCAGCCTACCGGGTCACCGGAAGCGCCGAAGATGCGGAGGACGTTTTGCAGACCGTCTTCACCCGCCTCGCGCGGCGTACCGAGCAGCCAGATTTTTCGGCCGGGTCGCGGGCCTATCTTCGACGAGCGGCGACCAACGCCGCTCTGGACATCGTCCAGTCACGCCGCGTCAAAAGCGGCGTTCCGCTCGACGACGCGGGTGAGGCGGTCAGTCGCGACCCGGCCCCCGACCCGGACCGCCAGCACCTGGGTCGCGAGCTCCACGGGCACCTCCGGCACGCGCTGACCAAGATCAGCCGTCGCGCCGCAGAGGTCTTTGTTCTGCGCTATTTCGAGGAGCTTGACAACTCGGAAATTGCCGATCTTCTCGGCACCACTACGAACACTGTCGCGGTGACACTGCACCGCGCCCGCGCCCGTCTCATGGAGGAGATGGGCCCGTTGATGGGAGGGATCCAATGAGCGACCGCACAAACGACTTCGACCGCCTGATTGACGACATCAGCGCCGAAATTCGCGAGCAGCGACTGGACGAGGTCAGCGAGCGTCAGGCCACCAATCGGGTGTGGGAGAAGCTCCAGACCGAGCGCAACGCCCACACGCCCCTGACCGGCTGTGACGACTTCCAGGCTGAGATTCCGGCGTTCATCGCCGGGAGCCTTCCCGAATCCCGTGCCCTCCTCGTGGAGGACCACACCAGGGGGTGCGTGCCGTGCAGGCGAGTGCTGATCGAAGCGCGGAGCGGGAAGCAGCCCGAGGTCCAGCGCCGTCGAAAGATCGGCCCGTCCCTTGCGATGCGTACCCTGCTTCGGGTCGCCGCTGCCGCGCTGCTGATTGCCGGCGGGTTTGTCGCACTTCGCTCGGTTGGCGATTTCGCAGCCGACCGCCGTCTGCAGGCGAGCGTCCAGACGGTTTACGGCTCGCTGCAGATGGTGGACGGCGATTCCAGCATTGACGTCGAGCCCGGTCGCGCCTTCGGAGCGCGCCAGGTCCTCCGCACGGCCAGGGGCTCCAGCGCTTTCCTTCAGCTTGCCGACGGTTCGCTGATCGAGATGGACGAACGTTCGCAGCTCGCCCTTCGAGCAACGCGGCGCGGAACCACCATCGACCTCGCACGCGGCAACATCATTGTCCATGCCGCCGAGCAGCACGACGGCCGCCTCGTTGTCGACACCAGCGACTGTCAGGTTGCGGTCAAGGGAACGATCTTTGCGGTCAACCACGGAATCAAGGGCTCGCGGGTGTCGGTGATCGAGGGCGCCGTCGAGGTCCGCGAGGGACCGGCGAAAGCCCTCCTCCGCCCCGGTGACCAGCTCACCACCAACAGCCGGCTGAGAGCCGTTCCTCTCGAGGAGGAGATCGGTTGGAGCCGGGACGCCGAACGGCATAAAGCGTTGTTGCGCGAGCTGACAGGGCTGCGGCGGGTTATCGCCGACGCGGTCGATCATGCGCCGCCGCGCACCTCGACCGAGCTTCTGGACATTGCGCCGGCCGACACCATGATCTACGTCGCGATGCCCAACATCACCGAAGATCTCGACGAGGCCAGGGCCGCGTTCGACCAGCGACTGGCCTCCAGCGAGGTCTTGGCCGAGTGGTGGCAGGAGCAGGTGGTGGCAACCGGCGCCGATCAGCAGATCGAGGAGCTCCTCGATCGGCTGCAACCGATCGGCGAGGCGATCGGCGCCGAGGCCGTGGTCGCGGTGCCGACGTCGGTGGTGCGCCAGCAGGGCAGCCCCCTCTTCATGGCCGCACTCGATGACCCGGAGACCTTCCGCACGCTGCTGGAGGAGGTCGTCGCCGACGCGAACTCCGAAAACCCGGATCACACGGCTGCGATCCTGGTCGACGATCCCACAACCGCCTCGCCGAGCGATGCCGATGTCCTGCTGTGGGTCGAAGGCAACCTGTTTGCAGCGGCCGGCGACATCGAATCGCTCCGGCAGCTGGCCGCCCGGATCGATGACCCCTCCGCCCGCGGTTTTGTCGGTACGGAACTCCGCAGCCGGCTTGCCGAACGTTACGCGAACGGCGTTTCGTGGCTCCTCGGGGTCGATCTCGCCGGAGCGATTTCTGAGGCGGCCGCCGAGATGTCGACGGAGGAGGCTGCGGTCATGCAGAGCCTCGGTTTCCTCGATGCCACGACTTTGGTGGTCGAACGCCACCGTGACGGCGAGTGGTACGCCACGGATGCGGAGGTCCAATTCTCCTCACCGCGTCGCGGAGTGATGGCCTGGCTGGCAGAGCCCGCACCCATGGGGAGCCTCGATTTCGTGTCGCCGGATGCCTATATCGCCGCCTCCGCGGTATCTCTGGACGCGGCGGACATGTTCGACGATCTCCTGGGGGTCGTCTCCGAACAGGATCAGACCGCGTTTGACCAGCTCCGGATCTTCGAGGAGCAGTACGGAATCAACCTCCGTGAGGATCTCGCGGCGACCCTCGGTGGAGAGGCCACGTTCGCGGTTGACGGTCCGATGCTGCCTGTACCTTCATGGAAGCTGATCTTCGAGGTCTATGACGCCGGGACCCTTCTCAACACCATCCGACAGGCGATCGCCGAGGTCAATATCGAGCTCACCGCTCGTGGCGAGAACGAACTCGTGCTCGAGACTGCAGATTCAGGCGGGCGTACGTACTACTCCCTCAGCCGCTTGGGTCTCGACGGGACCGTGGTGTTCACGATGGTCGACGGATATCTCGTCATGGCGCCGAGCCGCGCCCTGATCGAGCAGGCCATCGATTATCGGGCGGCCGGCGTCACGTTGCCCAGCTCGGCTGCATTCCGGGCTCTGCTTCCCGACAACGGCTACACCGACTGCTCGGCGCTGGTCTACCGAGATCTCGGTTCGCTCATCGATGCGATTCCGGCGGAGATGCTCGGCGATCTTCAGGGCACAGAAGCCGTGACCGAGGGCTTGAGCACCGGTTTGGTGTGTGTCTTCGCCGAGTCGCAACGGGTGACCGCCAGCGCCACGGGCGGCAGCCTCGTGGGGCTCGCGTCGACCCTCGGGATGATGGGATCGTTCCATGAGAAAAGCGCGGTGATCGAGGAAGTGACGGAGATCGACGAGAGGAACCCTGTATCATCGCGGGGATGAGCCAATCTGAAACCTCTCCGCCCCCGGCGATCGCGCTTGACGGACTCTCCGTCAACCTCGGCGGCCGGCCGATCCTGATCGATCTGTGCGCCTCTCTCGGGGGGCGCGCGATCGGCCTCTTGGGCCCAAACGGTGCCGGCAAGACGACCCTGCTGCGGACGTTGCTCGGCTTCTTCCCACCCACCGGCGGCAGTGCAGCCGTGCTCGGGCTTTCACTGGCTGAAGAGGGCAAGGAGATCCGGTCCCTGATCGGCTACATGCCCGAAAACGACTCCTACGTCGCCCACATGACCGCTGTGCACTTCGTCCGTTTGATGGCCGAGCTGAGCGGGTTGCCGTCCGAACCGGCCCTCGAGAGGGCGCACGAAACACTCTTCTACGTCGGTCTCGGCGAGGCCCGCTACCGCAAGCTGGGGACCTTTTCGACCGGTATGAAGCAGATGGTCAAGCTGGCCCAGGCGCTGGTCCACGGCCCGCGTCTCCTGATGCTCGATGAACCGACCAACGGGCTCGATCCGCCGGCCCGCAAGCGCATGCTCGACCTGGTGACCGACATCCGCGACCGCGGCGAGACCAACATTTTGCTTTCGTCCCACCTCCTGCGCGACGTTGAATCGGTGTGCGACGAGGTCATGATCCTCAAGGAGGGACGGATCGCGGCGAGCTGCGATCTCGAAGCCGAACGCCGGGCCAACCGGTCCTTTGTCGAGCTCGAGCTGCAGTCCCCCAACGGCGACTTTGCCGCCGCCCTCACCAAGCTCGGATGCGAGCTTGCTGTGGCGGACGCCGGACGGTTCAAGCTGGTGCTTCCCGGGGAACGCACCGTCCGAGACATCTACACCGTAGCCGATGAACTCGGTGTCGGGATCCGCCACCTCGATCTCAAACGGGACTCGCTGCAGGACATCTTCCTGCGTGCCATGGAGGACGATCATGGCGGTGTATGAGCGCTCCTGGCGCCGCTATACGGGCCATCTCACGGCGCTGCGCTGGCGTTTCCTGGTCGTCACGCGGTATGCGCTCGCCGACGCGTTCGCGTCGCGGCTTTTTACCGCCTTTTACGCGGTGTGCTTCCTGCCTTCGGTGGTCGGAATCTTCTTCATCTATCTCAGCCACAACGTGTCGCTGCTGCAACAGCTCGGCATGCCGCCCGATCTGATGGAGGTGCTCACCTCGCAGTTCTTCATGATCCTCTTCCTGTGGCAGGCAATCCCGGCCTTTCTGATCGCGGTGATCGTTTCGCCAAGCCTGATCGCCGCCGATCTTTCGAATAACGCCCTGCCCCTCTTCCTCGGACGGCCGATCGACCGGCACGAGTACGTGCTCGGCAAGATGGCGGTGCTGGCGGTGCTGCTGTCGCCTATCACGTGGGTCATGGGGGGTACGATCTTCGGTTTGCAGGCCTACCTCGAAGGCGGCTCGTGGTGGCTGGAGAACTATCGGATCGGCCTCGCCTACCTCGTGGGGCACGTGGTGTGGATCATCGTGATCTCGATGCTCACCCTGGCGATCTCGGCGTGGGTGCGCTTCAAACCAGCCGCCCGCGGCGCGCTCTTCGCGATCATCTTCATCCTCGCGGGCTTCGCCCAGGCGGTCAACGGGGTGACCCGGACCTCGTGGGGCGATCTCATCCACCTCGTGCGCGCGATCAACAGCGTCGTTCTGTCACTCTTCGGTGCACCGACGCCGAGCGGTCTTCCGGTCGGCTTCAACTGGCTCACCCTGGCGTCCACCACTGCGCTCAGCATCTGGTTGATCAACCGCAAGCTCCGCGCCCACGAGGTGGTGCGATGAGCTCGGACCGCATCGTTTTCCGCGACGTGTCGAAGTTCTACGGCGAGGTCCTGGGTGTCAATCGGGTCAACCTCGAGATCGCCCCTGGTCTCACCGGCCTGGTCGGCCCAAACGGCTCGGGCAAGAGCACCCTGATGCACCTGATGACCGGTCTCCTGCAACCCAGCCGAGGCTCGATCTCGGTCCTTGGCACGCCACCCAGCCGGCCCGAAGAGCTCTTCCGTCAGCTCGGCTACTGCACCCAATATGACAGCTTTCCCAACGGCTCGACCGGGCTCGGCTTCCTTCGCCAGACCCTCGCGTTGCACGGTCACTCCAAGATCGAGGCGGACGAAATGAGCTGGGCCGCCCTCGATAGGGTCGGGCTCGCGGATGCGGCCGAACGACGCATCGCCGGCTACTCCAAGGGCATGCGCCAGCGGATCAAGCTCGCCCACGCCCACTGCCACGATCCCCGGGTGCTGGTGCTCGACGAGCCGCTCAATGGGCTCGATCCGATGGGCCGGGCCGAGATGATCGATCTCTTCACCGAGCTCGCCCGGGAAGGCCGTCACGTCATCGTCTCGAGCCACATCCTGCATGAGGTCGACCTGATCTCCGACGGCGTCATCATGATCCACGGCGGCGCGATCGTCGCCGAGGGTGAGATCCGCGAGGTTCGCGGGGAGATCACGTCGCATCCCATCCAGGTCCTGATCCGCTCCGACAAACCGCACGCGGTGGCGTCGAGGATCTTCGAGCTCGAGCACGTAGTGGAGGCCCGCGTCCTCGAGGACAGCGGTCTGCTGGTGCGCACCCGAAACGCCGACGATTTCTTCACGCAGCTCAACCGAATCGTGCTCGAAACCGGTGTCGTGGTCGAGACCGTGGCACCTGCCGACGAGAGCGTCCACGCCGTTTATGACTATTTGATCGGCGAGACCGCGGGCGGAGGCACGACATGAGCGCTGCATCCGACACCGAATCCCGGGTGTGGCGAAACCAGATCTGGACCATCGCCACGTCCGAGGTGGGGCGAGCTCTTTTCAGCCGCCGGTCGTTCGCCGTCTATCTCCTGGTGGCCATGCCCCTCGCCCTGATGCTGCTGCGGGCGCTCTTCATGCCCTCGAGCCTCCGCGCCAACTCGACCCACGCGGTCACCGAGTTCGCCGAGGTCTTCCACATCTTCTTCCTGCGCTTCGTGGTCTTCTTCGCCAATGCGATGATTTTTGTCCGTCTCTTCCGCGGCGAGATCCTCGAGCGATCGCTCCACTACACCCTGCTCGCTCCGCTCCGCAGGGATGTTTTGGTCATCGGCAAGTATCTGGGAGGGGTGCTTTCGGCGAGCCTCATTCTGCTGCCGACGACCGTCCTCACCTATTTGCTGGTGTATCTCCCGCACGGAGCGGGCGGCCTCGAGATCATGATGTCGGCGAGCAGCGTCGGCCACCTCGCCAGGTATCTGTTGATCGTGGTGCTTGCCTGTTGTGCCTATGGCTCGCTCTTCATGCTTGCCGGGCTCTTTTTCAAGAATCCGATGGTACCGGCGGTGCTGTTCCTCGGATGGGAGGTTCTGACACCGTTCCTTCCGGCCCTTCTCAAGGCTTTGAGCTTCGTTCATTACCTGGTGTCGTTCGCGCCGGTCCCGGTGAGCCTCGGAGCGTTTGCTCTCCTCGCCCGCCCGGTCTCGTGGTGGGTCGCGGTGCTGGCCCTCCTGGCGTCCTCGGCGATCCTCGTATACCTTGCTTCGCTGGTCGCCAGGCGGCTCGAGGTCACCTACTCGGTCGACTGAAGACTTTTGAACGTTCGAACGTTCAACGTTGAACGTTGGCCAGTGGGTTTGGCGTCGGGAAACCTAGGAACACCGGTTCCGGCTGGAGCTCGATCCGAAAACGTTGGAGCACGGCCCGACGCACGTCCCGAGCCAGCGCCACGAGCTCGGCTGCGGTGCCGCCGCCATGGTGCACGAGGGACAGGGCGTGAGCGCCCGAAATACCCACCGAACCGCGGCGCAGTCCCTTTGAGAACCCGGCCCGTTCGATGAGCCACGCGGCCGGCACCTTGAAAAGACCCGCACCGGCGGCAAACGAGGGCAGGGTCTCGCCCGGCGCCAGGGCACCGACAGCGTGGGCGCCTTCTTCGAGTCCGGCCAACTCCGCCGCACTGAGCACCGGGTTGACGAAGAAGGAACCGACGCTCCGACGGTTCGGATCCGACGGATCGATCACCATCGACTTCGTGCGCCGAAGCTCGAGTACCGCCTCTCGCACCTCGGTCAGCGACGGCCGGGCTCGGCGAACTCCTAGGGAGTCCTGAAGCTCGCGGTACGCAACCGTTGCCGGCCCACCCGGAACCAGCCGATAGGTGACCGAAAGCACCAGATAGCGTCCGGGGGATTCGCGGAAAATGCTTGTCCGATAACCGAATCCGCAATCCCCAGGCCGCAGGGTCGTGACCTCGAGGCTCGCCAGATTGACGGCCCGCACCCTCTCGACGACCGCCGCAACATCCTGGCCATAGGCGCCGACGTTCTGAATCGGGGTCGCGCCGACCAGACCGGGTATGCCCGACAGGCACTCGATGCCGGCAAGGCCTTCGCCCACCGCTCGTTCGACCAACCCGTCCCAGCTCTCTCCCGCCGCCGCCGTCACCAACGTGGTGCCACCATCGGGCTCGAGCTCGACCCCACGCGTCGCCACACGCAGTACGATCCCCGGCCAACCGGCATCCGCCACCACGACATTCGATCCGCCGCCGAGGACCACGAGCGGCAGATCTTCACGGCCCGACCAGCGCACGACCTCGCCTACCGCGCTCTCGCTTTCAACCTCGACGAGGTGCCGCGCGACACCCCCGAGCTCGAGCGAGGTCAGCGGCGCCAGAGACACGTTTCGACGCGCTCCGATCGGCCCTGCGTGACCGGCGGGGGGTTGGTCTGATGCCATGCCGGCAAGTGTGCCTGATACCAGCTGAATCGACAAACACACTCGATCGGCGACCGGGACGGAAGCGGAAGCCTCACAGCAGATGAGATTTGAGGTATGATGAGTTCATTCCAGGATTTTTCGGTCCTTTGGATGACAATGAGATTGGGGCGTCGGTAGTGATGACGAAGAAGGTCGTCTTGACCCGTGCGAGCAGAGACGCTTTCGCGAGGACGCGGGCGCTCCTCGATGAGCGCACGTACGATCTTCACCACGCGCCCTGGGACGACAACACCCTCGAGCTCGTCCAGAACACCAGGTTCGACATCATTGCCGTCGGATTTCCGGGACCCATCAAAACGTTGCGTCGCTTTGTCGGATGCATCCGGGCATCCGGCTCGGCCAGCATCCGCAGCGGCATCATCCTGCTCTCCGACCACCAACACCTCGATGCCGCCCAGACCTTTGTCGGAATCGGTGTGGGTATCAACCGCGCGATCTCTTGGGACGAGCTCGAAGACCGTCTCCGCCCGGCCATCGAGGAGCTGGTGGCGGTTGCACCCCGCGTGCCTCTTCGCGCGCCGACCCGCGTTGTCCTTCAGCTCGAGCAGCGCCCCTTGCGGACATTCTGCCAAACCGAAAACGTTTCCGAGTCCGGCATGCTGCTGCGGGGATTCGGCCACTATCCCCCTGGAACGGTGATCGAGTTCGAGATCAGCATCCCCGGCCGGGGCGACCCCATCCGCGGCCGCGCGACGATCGCCCGGACAACCAACGTGAAGCTGGAGCGGCTGGAGGGAGTCGGCGCCCGTTTCGATGACTTCCTCGGCACCGATCGCGCGCGCCTCACCGAGTATCTGAACGACCACCTGCACTAGCACGCCACATCCGTTCGAGCTCGTCGACGAGCTCGATATCGGCCCGGATGCCGTTGACTCGGTTGATCTGGACAATCGTCGTCGGCGAGGTGAAGTTGACCTCGGTGAGGTGCTCGCCGATGAAATCGAGCCCCAACAGATGGAGCCCCATCGGGTTGAGATCCTCGGCCACGACCCGGCAGGCCTCAAGCTGGCGAGGCGTCGGATCGAGCCGTGCGGCGGTTGCACCCTGGTGCAAATTGGCGAGCCGTGATCCCCCCGCGGGTACTCGAAGCACCGAGCCCAGCACCCGGTCGTTGATGGTGAGTATCCGAAGATCGCCCGACGACTCGATAGCCTCGAGGAAGGGTTGGACGATGACGTGCGGCTGCCACCTCTCCCAGTACTCCTCCAGCACCCTGTCGTCGACCGACGGCTCGACAAAGGTGACACCGATGCCACAATAGGTGTTCTCCGGCTTGAGTACCGCCTCGCCGGGAAACGCACGGACCGCGTCCACCACCTCGTCGAGGCTCGTGCAAACGGCGGTCGGGGCCGCATACTCGGGGTACCGCAGTGCGGTCGTGTGCTCGGACATTTCATAGGTTGCCGGAGGACGGTTGATCTGGACGATCCCCTCCGGTGCGGCCTCGAAATGCCGCGTCCGAGAGATGAATCCCTCATCGACCGGCGGATCCTTGCGCTGCAGCAGGACGCGATACTCGTCAACAGAGGCCCTTCGTTCGGGGCCGAGCTCCCAAAATGGTCGGCGGGCTGCATCCGAAACCAAAATCTCCCGAACCGGCAGGTCGCCGAGATAGTCCGCCGAATTCTGCTCCGGGTCTGTGGCGTGCAGATCCAGATAATCCACCGCGATGCCGCGGCTCAGCAGCTCGGTGCTCAGGCACACGCCAAGGTCGAACTCCGGGTTGAGATCTTCGAGGCTGTCGGCGACGAGGAGATAGCGGGTATCCATCTGTGCATTCTGCCATGACCCAGGATCGATCCCACGGTCGTGAGCCGAGGTTTGACGGATGACGCCCGTCCCTGGCAGCATAGTCCTGTGTTTCGGCTCGAACCCATCTGTGCGTGCACCGACAACTACGTCTGGCTGATCTGTGGGCCGGACTCTGACGCGGCCGTGATCGTAGACCCTGGTGAGGCATCGCCCGTTTTGGATGAGCTCGAAACACGAGGTCTGAAAGTCGCCGCCATTCTCCTTACCCACCACCATGGAGACCACGTGGGCGGCGTCGGTGATATTCTGCGGAGATACCCTGCCCCCGTCTATGGCCCGGCTCGGGAGAACATTTCGAAGGTCGATCACCCGGTGCGCGGTGGCGAACAGATACCCCTCCAGGAGCTCGGCCTCGACCTCGATGTCATCGATGTACCCGGCCACACCGCCGGCCACGTCGCGTACCTCGGACCCGGTTTCGCCCTGGTTGGCGACACCCTATTCGCCGGCGGCTGCGGGCGGGTCTTCGAGGGGACCCCCGAGCAGATGTACGACTCGCTGCTCAGGCTCGCTGCAATGGCCCCTGAGACCGCGATGTACTGCGCGCACGAGTACACCGCCGCAAACCTTCGTTTTGCGGTCGAGGTCGAACCAGCCAATGCGGCT
>CBDTWX010000162.1:0-10578 GCA_965364305.1 uncultured Thermoanaerobaculia bacterium | reverse complement strand
CGCTGGTCACTGTCGCTGGTCACTGTCGCTGGTCACTGTCGCTGGTCACTGTCGCCGACCACTGTCGTCGGCCGCTGTCGCTGCCCACTGCCCACTGCCCACTGCCCCTGAATTCTGTCGCTGTATCTGACTCCTGCCCCTGGTCATGGCATTGACTCAGGGATTCGGCCGGCCAGACAAACGGTGTTTCAGGCTTTACGAAACCAATCGACCGTGGCGGGGATACCGTCGCTCAATGTGGTGTTGACCGCCGCACCCAACTCGTCGAGGAGGAGCTTCGAGGTGATACACGACCTCCGTTGCTCGCCGGCCATGCCTGGCCCGTGGGTCGGCTTGGCCGCGATGTCGGCGGCCTGTGCGATGTGTCGATACAGGTCGTTGACATTTGTTTCGACCCCGGTGCCGACGTTGTAGATGGAAAAGCCTGGTCGGCCGAGAGATGCAAGGTTGGCACGAACGACATCATCGACATAGACGTAGTCCCGGGTCTGCAGGCCGTCGCCGTTGATCACCGCCTGGTCGCCGTCGAGCAGCCGACGGCTGAAGATCGCCACCACCCCCGCCTCGCCGTGCGGATTCTGGCGCGGTCCGTAGACGTTGGCGTAGCGCAGGCAGGTGGCCGCGATGCCGTATTGGCAATGATAGAAGAAAAGGTACCTCTCGGAGGCCAGCTTGGCGACGCCGTAGGGCGAGACCGGCCTTGCTGGGTGACTCTCGTCCGCCGGGAAGGTGTCCTGCTCGCCGTAGATGGCCCCTCCGGTGGATGCGAAGACCACCTGCCGCAAAGAACCGCCTCGTGCCGCCTCGAGGATGTTGAGCAGCCCGATGAGATTCACGTCTGCGTCGAAGACCGGGTCCTCAACCGAACGTCGTACGTCCATCTGGGCGGCATGATGGACCAGCGTCTCGACTTTTCGATCAACGAGAAACCGTGCCGCCTCCTCCGATCGCACATCGAGAACCGCAAGCTCGGCGCCTTGTGGGACATTCTCCTTGCGGCCGCTGGACAGGTCGTCCACAATCAGCACCTGGTGACCGGCCGCCACCAATGCCTCGGCGATGTGGCTGCCGATGAATCCCGCACCACCGGTAACACAAATGGTCGAACCCATGGCGTATCCTCCGTTACTTGCGCGCGAATTCTATCAGCGCCCCACCGAGGAGGTGGCGCGAAATCTCCTGGGCAAGCTGATCATCCGGAGCCACGCCGACGGCGAAGTGGTCGTTCGCCTGACCGAGGTCGAGGCATACCTCGGTGTCGACGACCCGGCCTGTCATACCTTTGGCGGCCGCCGAACGCAACGCACGGAAACCATGTGGGGTGAGGCGGGTCACGCCTATGTCTACCTGGTTTACGGCCTTCACCACTGCCTCAATGTCGTCACGGTCGGCCCTGGAGAACCGGAAGCGGTTCTGATTCGCGGAGCGGAGATTGTGCGAGGTGTCGATGTGGTGCGGACCCGGCGCGGTTCTAGAGCGCGAGACGACTCGCTCACGAACGGGCCGGGGAAGCTCTGCCGCGCGCTGGCAGTCGATCGTCACGATGACGGCTCGAACCTCTGTGAGCCCGACTCGTCGCTCCGAATCCATGACGACGGTTACCGCCCCGCAGAGGATCTCGTGCGACGGCTGCCGCGGGTCGGTGTCGGCTATGCGGGCGAGGCGGCCTCGTGGCCGCTGCGGTTGGTGACGGCCTCGAGCGTCTGAAGCAGCTCGGCCTCCTCGATAGGCTTCTGAACATAGGCGTCGGGGTGGTACTTCTTGAAGCGGTCGAGGAAATCGCCGAAATCCGCCTTGAGCGTGTCCTGGATTCCGGTCACCAGGACCACCGGAACCTTGGCGGTCCGTTCGTCCTTGCGCAGGGCGATGAGGGTGCTCAGACCGCCTCGCTCCGGCATCATCACATCGAGGAGAATGACGCTTGGCGGTTCTGCCTGAGCGAGCGAAATTCCCGCATTGGGATCGTTGGCGACTCTCACACTCCAACCGTTGTCGGTCAGAAGAGACTCGAAGTAGGTCGTGATGTCTGGCTCGTCGTCGATGATCACAGCGGTTTTTTCTGCCATCTTACCTCCCCGGTGGGTCAGTTCTCCCCGCAACACGATAGCATCGCAGGGCAGGGCCCGGCAACGCAACAAGTTTCTGAGATTGAGATTACTTATTTGTTGTTTAATTCCTAGTTGACAGGTATGAATATTGGGAATATGTTGATCGAGTCATGAAGATTTCGACCCGTGGTCGGTACGCTCTGAGGATGATGCTGGATATCGCTCGAAACGGCGGACAGGGATCTCCGGTCAGCCTGGCATCGGTCTCTCAACGCACCGGGATCTCTCACGGTTATCTCGAGCAGGTGGCGTTGGCGTTGCGCGCCGCTCGTCTGGTGCGGGGCGTTGCTGGACGGCACGGCGGCTACACGCTCTCATATCCGGCAGACAAAATCAGCATTCGCCGGATCATCGAAGCGACCATCGGACCGGTCTGCGTCGTCGATTGTATCGATGATCCCGAGACCTGCCCGAGAGCCGAATTCTGCGAATGCCGCGTGGTCTATGCGTTGATCAATCAGAGGATTGGCGAGGTGCTCGAGGAGTTCAGTCTGGCCGATCTCGCGGACCCGAGCTGGATGAAGGAGACGGGTGAAACCGTCACGGCCCAGCTGGTCGGCCTCGATACGAAGAGATGAGAGCAGGCGAGGAACGGGAATTTGGAGGATCAGAAGATGGCTGAAAAACACATCGGCGACAAGGTCCTACGCCTCGTGCGAGGGGACATCACCGACATGGACGTCGAGGCCTTCGTGTTTGACATTACTGAGGATGTCAAGCTCGGATCGGGCTACGGCAGCGCGATCCAACAGCGTGGAGGTATCGTCATCCAAAAACAGCTGGACGAAATCGGCAGCTGCCCGACGGGAGAGGCGGTGGTGACCGAGGCCGGCATCCTCAAAGCCGACTGGATCATCCACGCCAACGGCCCCAAGTTCCGCGAAGAGAACGAGGAGGGGAAGCTGCGTGAGACCGTCCGTTCGGCGCTGACCTGCGCCAACGAGAAGGGGATCAAACGGCTCGCCTTTCCTCCGATAGGCACTGGTCTGTATCAGGTCCCTCTCGATCTCTGTTCACGGGTGATGGTGGACACCATTGCCGAACATCTTGCCAACGGCAGCACCCTCGACGAGGTGCTGATCGTCGCGCCCGACCCCCGCGAGTTCGAGCCCTTCAAGGCGAAGTTCGAGGAAGGAGCCTGACATGCATGAAGTAAGCCCTGCCCTGCACACCGCCGAGGTGGTCCACTGGATCGCCCTCGTCGTGATGGCGATCGTTTATACCTTACGAATTCGCTGGTTGCTTTCGTTCAATCTGGCCAAGGACAAGTCGGCCCCGGGGAACCCATCGCAGTCGAACAAACAACGAGGGGCGCAATACTCCTTCTTCAACGTTGCCATGCCGTGGTCGATGGAGAGCACCCGCAAGCCAAAGGGTTTCATCTTTTACATCAGCTTCGTGATCTTCCACATGGGCGTGGTGGCGGGCATCACGCTTGCCTTCGTCAGCACCATCGCACCGGACCTCCTGCGCGTTCCTGCGGTCTCGCAGACCATGCTGGCGTTTCTCGTCGGTGCCTTCCTGGTGTCCGTCTATCGTGTGTTGCGACGGATGCTGCGTCCGCTGATGCGGCTCATCAGCACACCCGACGATTACTTTTCGCTTCTCATGCTCACGGTCTGGTTCGGACTCGGTGCCTGCACCCAGGCCTATCTGGCGGGCATCTGGGGAATGACCAGCGAGACCCTCCTCGTCGCTTACCTCTACCTCACGAGCTTCTTCCTGCTCTACGTGCCGTTTTCCAAGATCTCTCATTATCTCTATTACCCATTCACCCGCACCTATATTGGCCGCGCGCTCGGTCAGCGCGGCAGCTACCCGGTCGTGCGGGGATAGGAGTTCACAGTGGCAAAACAAAAGACCCACAAGATCAAAATGATGGAAGAGCAGCTGGCGAAGAAGCTCAACCGCCAGGTTGTCGGCTCCCTCGTCGGCTGCGTCCACTGCGGGATGTGCGACCAATCGTGTCACTACGTGCTTGCCTTTCCGGATGACCACAAGATGACGCCTTCGTACAAGGCCGATCAACTTCGCAAGCTCTTCAAGGCCAACCACGACTGGACCGGCAGCGTGTTCCCGTGGTGGGTGGGTGCCGACAAGGTGCCGCTCAGCGACGATGATCTCGAGACGCTCAAGGACATCGCATTCGGAACATGTACGAACTGCCGCCGGTGCACCCTCAGCTGTCCGATGGGTGTGGACACGGCGACCTTGAACCGAGTCATGCGCGGCTTGCTGACTCACGTCGGGGTGATGCCGGAGGGCGTGCGCGTCGTCTCCAAGGACCAGTGGGAGCTCGGCAACCAGATGGGCGTCCTCAAGGAGGACTATCTGGACACCCTCGAGTGGATGTCGGAGGAGCTCGAGGAGGATCTCGGTCACAACGAGGCCGCCATTCCCGTGGAGAAAAAGGGCGCCAAGATCATGTACTGCATCAATCCCCGAGAGGTGAAGTACGACCCGCGGACCATCAAGGAGGCGGCGCTGATCTTCCACGCCGCGGGAGAGGATTGGACCATGCCCGAGGAGGGCTGGGACAACACCAACTTTGGACTGTTCTCGGGTGACGACGGCCTCGGCGGCGCCTGCGCCAAGAGGGAGTACGACAAGGCGCGCGATCTCGGCGTCGACAAGATCGTCATCTCCGAGTGCGGGCACGGATTCCGCTCGACACGATTCGAGGGCGTCAACTGGGCGGGCGAGAGCGAACCGGTGCCGATGGAGAGCTCGGTGATGACCATGCTCAACTACATCAAGGAGGGCAAGATCAAGGTCGATCCGACCAAGAACCCGCAGAGAATGACCTTCCACGACTCCTGCAACAACGCTCGCAGCGGAGGTTTTTTCGAGGAGCCGCGCGAGCTCCTCAGGCTCGTGTGCACGGACTTTCAGGAGATGTACCCGAACCGAGCTGAAAACTACTGCTGTACCGGCGGCGGCGGCGCGATGTCGATGTCGGAGTACACGCCGAAGCGCCTCCAGTCGGCCAAGATCAAGGCCGATCAGATTCGTGCCACCGGAGCCAAGGTCGTGGTCACGAGCTGCCACAATTGCGTTGACGGTCTCAACGATCTCATCAAGCATTACAAGCTCGACTGCGAGGTGAAGCAGCTCGTCAACCTGGTCGCCAACGCGCTGGTCCTCGACGAGCCGGAGAAACCCGCCGCGAAGGAGGCGGAGCCGGGTGACATCGCGGTCACCAAGGTCGAAGCCGAGGAGCCTCTTGCCGGTCGCAAGATCCTGGTTGTCGATGATGAGGAGGACGTACGCACCTTTTTGGTCACTGTCTTCGAGGACGCCGGGGCCGAAGTCGTCACGGCCTCTGACGGAGACGAGGCGGTCGCCATGGCCCGTGAGCACCAACCGGATCTGATCAGCCTCGATCTTTCGATGCCGGGCAAGGACGGCGTCGAGGCGTTTGTCGAGCTTCGCAGCACCGATGAGACGATGGAGATCCCGGTCTGCGTGGTGACCGGCCATCCCGAGTTCCGGCAGGTCATCTACGATCGACCGGTGGCGCCACCCGAGGGGTACCTCGGCAAACCTGTGGACGAGGACAAGCTGGTGGCATACGCTCACCACATCATCGAGCATCGAGAGAAAAAGGTGAACTGAAACGGGTTCTTCTCGGGCTCGAAATAGGAAGGGAGGAGCCTCCGTGCCAAAGGTCCAACTATCGGTGCCGAAACCGAAGGCCGAAATGGAGTCGCGGTACCACGAGTACTGGGAGGAGATGCCCTGTTACCTGTCGGTCCACGACCGTGATTTCCGGATCATTGACGGCAACCGCCGCTTTCGTGAGGACTTTGGCGAACGGCTCGGGCAGTACTGCTACAAAGTTTACAAAGGGAGGGACGAGGTCTGCCCGAACTGTCCGGTCGAGGCGACTTTCGCCGACGGCCAGAACCACCCCTCGGAGCAGCTTCTCACGACCATGGACGGGCGAGAGATCCCGGTGATGGTCCACACCACGCCGATCACAGACGACTCCGGCGAGGTTGTGGCGGTGATGGAAATGCACACCGACATCGGCGAGGTCAAGCGTCTGCAGACCCTGCTGCAGCGGTCCCAGGAGCGGCTCGCCCAGCTCTTCGAGGAGGTGCCGTGCTTCATAACGGTGCAGGGACCGGACCGGGTGATCCAGCATGCGAACCGGAAGTTCCGCGAGACCTTTGGTGATCCGGTAGGCCGTAACTGCTTCGAGATGTACAAGCATCGTGAGGAGCAGTGTCTGGTCTGCCCCATGCAGCAGACCTTCGACGATGGCGAGACCAGGGAGCACGAAGAGGTCCTTTTCACCAAGGACGGCGAAAAACTCAACGCCTTGTGCACCACCGCGCCCTTGCGCAACTCCGAAGGCGAGGTGGAGGCGGTGATCGAGATGTGCATCGACATCACCCAGATCCGCGAGCTGCAATCCCAGCTCGCCTCGATCGGGCTCCTCGTCGGATCGATCTCCCACGGCATCAAGGGCTTGCTGACGGGTCTCGACGGCGGAATCTACATGGTGAACTCAGGCTTCAAAAAGGACAAGCCCGATCGCGTGGAGAAGGGCTGGGAGATGGTCCAGCGCAATGTGGAACGGATACGTTCCATGGTGCTCGACATTCTTTATTACGCCAAGGATCGCGAGCTCGCCGTGGAGGATGTCGATCTGGCCGCGGTGGTGGCTGACTTCCAGGCCGGGATCGAGAAGAAGGCGAGCGATGCCAATACCGAGTTCGAGATTCAGATCGCCGACGACACCGGGCTGTTCCCGGGTGATCCGCAGGCCATCCGTGCGATGCTCCTCAATTTGCTCGAGAACTCGCTCGACGCCTGCCGGATGGACAAGGACAAGGACGCCCATTCGATCCAGCTCGCGATCCGGCGTGAACCCCAGTGGGTGGTGATCGAGGTCGAGGACAATGGATACGGGATGGACCAGGAGACCCGGGAGAAGATCTTCTCGCTGTTCTTCTCCTCCAAGGGGATCAAAGGGACCGGTCTTGGGCTCTTCATCTCGAACAAGATTGTCGACAAGCACGGAGGGAACATCGTCGTCGACTCCGAACTGGGCCGCGGCACGAAATTCGAGGTCCGGCTGCCGCTGGTGGCGAGTCCGAGCATCAAGTCCGAGGAAATCATCCAGTGAGCGGTGCTCGGGTGCTCGTCGTCGAGGATGATCCGGACATCGTGGATTATCTCTCCTTCTTCCTCGAGGACGAGGGTTTCGAGGTGGCGCATGCGGGTCGTTGTTCGGTGGCCCGGGAGATGATGGACGAGTATCAGCCGCAGGTAGTGCTCATCGACGCGCTGCTGCCCGGAAAATCCGGTCTCGAGCTGCTGGTGTGGCTCCGTCGCGACCCGCGGTGGTCCGATCTGCCCCTCGTCGTGGTGACCGGAAATGACCAATTGCTCGAAGATGATTGCCAGTCATACCTCGGTGCCCACGAGGGCGTTCGTGGTCCGGACGGGGTGCTCGGCAAGCCGGTCGATCGAGCCAGCCTATTGGCGATCCTCGAGACTCTGCTCGGTTGAAGCCGGGGGGAATTAGGAATTCGGAATTCGGAATTCGGAATTCCCCCCCACCCAGCCGAGGCTTGAGGCTTGAGGGCCACCCAACCCATGCCGGTCAGTGCGTCGGCTACCGCATCACCCCATGAACGACCCGGAGGTGATCATGTCGCGGTTCCCATTGGCCATTGCCGCTGTCGTCTGCCGCTGAAATTTGCCGCTGTCAGCTGTCGCTGATTTCTGTCGCCGATTTCTGCCACTGATCCCTGTCGCTGTCGGTGGTCGGCGGTGCTCGATCGTCAGCCCTCGGTTTGCGATACCGTGACCTCGGTCGCCGGTCGGGCGAAGAGCTCTTTCACCGACTCCCGGACCAGCACGATAATCGTGAAGACGCCGAGGACCGTGCCCACCGGCATGAAGATGCATTCGACCCCGGCCATCACGAGACAAAATGTATAGTTCTTTCTTCGCCGGAGGTTTCTCCCGGCCAACGCCACGAGAACGGCAAAGGTCCATCCGGCAAGGATGATGAATGCGGCGGCGGCCATGACGACCAGGCCGACGGGCCGCCCTTCCGCGCCGGTTTCTCCGAGCGCGCCCGTCGCGAGGGCCAGACCCATGAAGAAGTGGATGAACGGGATACAGGCAAAGAGGGCCGCCATACCTGCCGCCACATAATGGAAGATCGACAACAGCTTGAGGTGCTCGAAATCCTGGTTCATCGACGGCCTCCTTGGTTTTTCCTACGATAGAGGAGGCCGCGTATTCCGTCAGCGCTCCTCATCGATCGAGGGAATCTCGCCGGCGGCGACGTACCAGGGGGCCCGAGAGGCCCAGAAGATATTCCTCTCGGGCTGAGTTCCGGGGTCGTCGTCAAGGGTTCCGGCCGGCACCAGGTACCCTTTCCCGTTGCGCGACTGCCACGGAAGCGCGGACCCGCAGACCGAACACCAACCGGTACAGTAGTAGCGGGCCTCCGGCAGCTCCCACCGCTTGACGAGATCTTCACCACGGGTCCACCGGAATTGATCGGCCTTGACCAGAATGTTTGCACCGTAGGCCGACCCTGAACTCTTTCGGCACCGGCTGCAGTGACAGTGGTGGAAAAAGACAAAGGGCGGCCTGATCTCGTAGGTTACTCCGCCGCACAGGCACGAGCCACTGTGAGTCGATTCGCTCATTGAAACCCCCTTACCGTTGATCGATCAACGGCTCGATGCGTTGGGCCGTGCGTCCGGCGATACAATGTCAGGCCTCGCTCACCGGGAGCTTTCCGAATACTCCCCACAGCCACCGGTGAAAGCGATGGACGCCGGTTGGCTCCGCGAACATCATGATGCACTCCCCGTGCACCAGGTCGATACCGTTTTCTTCGCAGAAGCGGATCGAGGCGGCCGACTCGGCCCCTTGCTGCATCCACACCCGTTCAATCCCGATACGGTGCGCCTCCTCGACGAGAACCTCGGTCTGATTGGGGGGGACCACAACGATCAGGCCGCCAACCCCCTCCGGCAGAGCGGCCAGAGAGGGATGGCAGCGAACTCCACCGATCTCCTCTGCGTTCGGGTGCACGGGCAGGATATTGTAGCCCTTGCTCCTGAGGTCCTTGAGAACGGCATTGCCGAATCCTTTGCCGCTCCGAGAGACACCAGCGAGGGCCAGCGTCTTCCGGGCGAGAAAACCATCAACCGACGTCTGACTTGTCATCATCATCCGCCTGGCCGCGAAGCGAGTGAACCGAGCTCTTGAGCCCCGACACAACGGCTATCAGCACCAACGCGATGATTCCCAGCACTGCCAACCCGGCGACGATTTTCAGAATAGTCAAGAGCATGTGGATATCCTACCAGTGTCGCCGACGCATGGTGTTTCTCAGCTCCCGGGGCGCGGGCTCCCGCTCCGCCGGCGAATGACCGCGCCGTATACGACGAGATTGACGGCGATGATAGCCACACCGAGGGCCATCTGCATCCCCCGAGTCAGCCCGTTCGGATAGATCATCGGCATCACGTAGCGGTCGATGAAACCGCTCTCGTATCCAGAGCCTCCCCCCGCCGTACGGAGGGTGTTTTCGAGCGGTGTGAGTGGACAGATCCAGCCGCAAAATTCGAGCATGGCGCCCCATAGGACGGCAGGGAGATGCACCCACGCCACCCTCGGCCATCTCAGCGCAAGAAACCCGCCGATCGTGACAAAGATTATGAACGCGAGGTGGATGAGGGCGACGGCGTCGGCGAGAATCCCTGTCATTTCTTTCGTCCGGCGTGAGGAGCAAAGGCCCTGATGCGATTCGTGGCGGCTACGACGAGCCGCCGGAGCTCGCCTGGATCGGCGGTGAGAACCAGGGGTGCGCACCGAATTGGTTGCGTTTCACCGGTTCACCAGCGGTGAGGAACCACTCGAGGCCCTTGACGACTGACTCGAGGTATCGCGTCATCCGCGGACGGACGGACAGCACGTGCGGAAACCAGCGCGTGAAAACCGGAAGATGCTGGAGAGCTTGAGGATAGACGGTGATGAAGATCTCGCTCCTGCGCTCACCCCGGTCGGCGATGCGCCACGAAACCGTCGATCTTTGGCCGCCCGATCTGCCGATCTCGAGATCGAGACCGACGCCGTCGATCCAGTCGGTGATGTGTCGCTGGAGGACCCATCCGCTGAAGTAGTGGATTTCATCGCACGATCCCGGACCGGGCCAGTGGAGGACTCGGTTTTCCTTACAAAACGGATGATAAAGGGGCATCAACCCTGGGCTCGAGATCACTTCCCACATCCGGCTTGCAGGTGTAGCGATGGTTCGACTCGTGCCGACGGGCCACTTGAAATCCTGCAAAACTCCGGGTTCTTGAGCCATTTCTCGCTATCCTTCACACTCATGGTATCGAATCCAGTTCACCGACGAGAATGGGAGCTAGCCCGCACTTCTCACCAGGCGTCTACTACGGACGGCGAATCACGGCGTCCCGTCGTGCTT
>CBDTWX010000161.1:0-10661 GCA_965364305.1 uncultured Thermoanaerobaculia bacterium | reverse complement strand
ATCAGCTCGTCGAGCATGGTCTGGATCCGGCTCGGTGAGAGAGTGTTCAAGGATCCGACGGGGCCGGGTCGAGCGCGGAGCATCACTTCGGTTTCGCCGCGGGTCAGCCGCCCGCCGGCGAATATTGCCACCACCGCCTCGCGAGGTGCCTCGGGGTCCAGAATGACTTCCGGAAAGTATTCGGGCCGGGACACCTTCAGTAGCTCGATGCGGAGCTCCCGCCACCCGTCTTTGACCTTTTGCCGGCGCAACCGGGCCTCGATCTCGACTCGGACCTCGGTAGGCGTTGGGACATGCTCGGCGATGAGACCTTCGCACTTCAGGATCGTCAGACCGTCCGCGGTCTCGATGATCGTGCTGAGCTCTCCCTCCCCCAGTGCCATGGCCACTTGGTCGAACTCGGGCCGGAGCTGACCCGCGGCGACGTTGCCCACAAGGCCGCCGTTGTGACGATTCTCCGACTCCGACTCACGGCGAGCGACCTCGCCGAAATCGGCACCGGCCGCGAGCTCGCCGTGGATGGCCCACATGGTCCGGCGAATCTCTGCGCGTCTGTCCTCCGAGGCATTGGCCGGGTATCTCTTGAAGAGGTTGCGCAAGCGGACCTTGCGTGGTCTGCGAAAGGCGTCGGGATGTCGTTTGAAGTAGGCCTCGATCTCCTCCTCGGTGACCGTTGCCTCGTGGGCCGTGTGCGCGCGAAGGGCGTTTGCCAACAATCCTGCCTCGGCAAAACGAATCTGGATCTCGGTGGTCGATTCGATGCCGCGCTCGACAGCCGCGTCGGCTAGGGTCGAGACCATCAGCATCTCCTCGACGATCGGTGTCAGGTCGGAGGGGTTGGGGTCAGCCTTGCGAAATGCGAGCCATCCGTCGAGCTCCTCGCGGCTGACCTCACCTCCGACGTAGGTGGCGACAATCTCGGTCGAAACGTCGGCAGTGGGCGCGCAAGAGACCTGAGCAGCGAGGAGGATCGGCGCGAGCGCCGCAGTGCCGGCCAGGCGGATCTTTGAACCGATGGTGTTCGACACGCGGCGGCTGATCATCATCTGTCCTTTCAGCACACAATGTAGCACCCGCCGTGCTGTATCATCGGCCCGCTGGCCGGCGTCAAGCGCCGGCCGCCCATAACCACCGATGATCTGGAGCACAGCAGGGTGAACAACATTCAGGGCTGCAGCGCAATGCTGACGCGAGGCCTGGTGCTGGCCGTGTCCTTGGCTTCAGGCGCAGTTGTCTGCGGTTGCCGGCCCGGGACTGACGATCGGGATCTCGCCTACCACCGCGCCCGGCACGCACTTGAGGAAGGCCGATGGGATTGGGCGCGCATCTATCTTGCCGAGGATCTCCAGCTCAACCCCAATCGAATCGAGAGTGTGCGAGACCTTGGAATTGCCTGGATCTCGGGACATGGTGGCGGTCTCTCGCATGGAGTCCCGTATCTCAGAGATTATCTCGAACGGCGGCCCGGGGATGCGGTGGTGTTACGACGGTTCGTGAGCACCTTGATCCGCTTGGATCGGCACGATCAAGCATGGCCGTGGGCAGAGAAGCTGGATGAGCATGACGAATCATTTCTTCTGAAAGCCCATCTGATGGCCGGGTCGGACCCGCGAGGAGCGCTCGATCAGCTGGCGCGAGTTTTCGAGCGCGATCCGGATCACGGTGGTGCACATGCCTTGGCTGCGGCGGTCCTGGAATCTTTGGGTGATCAGGATCGTGCCGTCCTTCACGCTTCGAGGGCAGTGGAGATCGATGTATTCGACCTCACGAACCGCACTCGCCTTTTGCGGCTCTGGCGGACGCTTGGCCGTACTCAGCTGGCCGAGGAAGGTCTCGCGGCTATGGATGTCGTCAACCGTCTCAACCAAAGCGTGGAAGCGGCTCGGCTCGCACCGGCAGAGGAGCTGCGGCTTTTGCGCCGTCTCGAGGAGTTGGATGAGCCCAACGGGTATGTCTTTTTGCGCAGGTTGACCGAGGCGCTTCTCGCGGCGGGCAGGGTACGGGAGGGAGTCGAAGCCCTGGCGCGGCTGAGGGACGAGCCGCGGTTTTCGATCGAGGACCGACTCATCCTCGCCGGGGTCCTCTTCGGCTGCCGTGAGCACCACCAGGCGCGTTTGCTCTACGAGTCGGTCCTCGAAGAGGACTCGCGCAACGTGACGGCCACGGCGAGCCTGGCCCTGTTGGACTGCTCGTTGGGAAGGGCGGAAGAGGCAAAAAGTCGAATGACCGCGGCTCTCGAAGGCGCACCCCACGTCGCCAAGTTCCACGCCGTTCTCGGCCAGGCGAGGCTCCTCAGCGGTGACGAGACCGGGGCTGTGAAGAGCTTCGAGACGGCGCTCCATCTGGCGCCATGGCAGCACTCGTGGAGGGTAGCTTTGGCGGCCATCCACCGTGCCGAGGGTAGCCGTGCAAATGCTGAAAAGCTGCTCGCCTTTGCGCCGGAGGACGCGCCCGCGCTGCCATACCACGGTGGGCGCTCGACCGGCCCGGGTCGAGATCTCGAGCCTGCCCGCTCCGTGCCGGCGCGACCTGAGCCTCCCGTCCCGGCCTCGACCTCCGAGGGCGACTGGTTTACTGAAATATCGGCTCGGGTGGGCGTAGATTTCGCGCAGTTCGACGGCCGCTCCGGTCGCCGCTATTACGTGGAAACCACGGGCAGCGGCTGTGGGGTTTTTGACTACGACGGTGACGGCGACCAAGACCTCTACTTGCTCACGGGTGCCCCGACGCCAGGCTCCGCCCTCGTGTCACCGCCGCGGAACGCCCTTTTCGAGAATGTCGGTGGACGCTTCGTGGAGGCCACAGATCGGGCCGGGCTGGGGGACACCGGATTCGGCATGGGTCTTTGCGTAGGCGACTATGACGGCGACGGACTGATCGACCTGATGGTGACCAATTATGGACCGGACAGCCTTTACCGGAACCTCGGAGATGGCCGATTCCGGGAGGTGGCCTCGACTGCCGGGGTGGACGACCCCCGCTGGAGCTCGAGCTGCGCCTTTGGTGATCTGGATGGGGATGATGACCTCGATCTCTACGTCTCCCACTACCTTGATGCCGGGTTCGACAATAACCCATTCTGCGGGGACCGAGCGCGTGACCTCTCCGCCTATTGTCGGCCGTCGGTCTTCGAGGGAGTTTCCGACTCACTATTCATCAACCGTGGAGACGGCACATTTGTCGAGGAGGGTGGATGGCGAGGCATTGCCCAGGGTGTGCTCGAGAAGGGTTTCGGAGTGGTCCTCACCGACATCGATGACGACGCGGACCTCGACATCTTCGTAGCCAACGACGCCACTCCGAACAGGATGTACATCAACGACGGGACCGGTTCTTTCGATGATGTCGCACTGGCTGGCGGGCTGGCCCTGAACTTCGAGGGCATGCCGACCTCGGGCATGGGCGCCGACATCGGAGATGTCGACGGCGATGGTCTCCAGGATGTGGTGCTCACCAACTATGCAATGGAATCCAACGGTCTGTACCGCAATCTGGGTGGTTTGATTTTCGAAGACGTCAGCCAGAGCCGGGGTCTGGCGGGAGTGTCGAGACCGCAGGTGGGTTGGGGCACGCGTCTCTTCGACTTCGACAATGACGGCGACCTCGATCTGGCCGTGGCCAACGGTCACGTGGTGGACAATATCGAGCTCTTCGAGCCCGACGCGACCTATCCGCAGCTCAATCGTCTGATGGCCAACGACGGCGCTGGAGTGTTCAGCGACGTGACCGATCCGGCTGGGCCTGCCTGGGCGGTCAAAAAGGTGAGCCGGGCGCTTGCGGTGGTGGACTGGAACGACGACGGGCGGCTCGACCTGGTCATCGCCAACTGCAACCAGCGCTTCGATCTGCTCGAAAATCGGCTCGACACCGGTAACCACTGGATCGGGTTGGTCCTCGAAGGTCCGCCTTCGAACCGATTCGCGCTCGGCGCTCGTGTCGTGCTGGTTGCTGGGAGTCTGCGTCAAATGCGTGAGGTTCGCAGCGGTGGGGGCTTTCAGGCCCAGTCAGACCTCCGGCTGCACTTCGGTTTGGCCGACCACGACGAGCGGGTCCAGGCGGAAATTCGGTGGCCGGATGGACACCGGCAGATCGAGACCGTGACCATGGTCGATCGCTACCACACTCTCAGTTATCGATGAGGGCCTTTCGCGTCAGTCGCGACCAGATGCACCGTGACTCAGCAGGCGATTGACGGCTCGTACTCATTCCAAATTCGAGGCGCGTGGGCGTCTCGCTCTTTTTCAATCACCACCGGCGAGTAATCCATCTTGTCCGGTTCACGGCCCGCCTGCAGGAGCCGGATCACCCGCCAGGTCTCCGGGTCGATTTCGGCGATGACATCGGCGCTCGTGTGGGCGACCCAGGCCCGTCTTCCTGCAGGATGGATCACGATTCCGATCGGCACCGGGTTCAGCCCATCTTCGAAGCCGCGAGACCACAACAAGTCCTCTTCTCAAATTCTGGCCGTCAGCCGTCCGACGGATGACGGCCAGAATTTGACATACCGCATGCTGCGCCTTGGCAAACCGCCTCCTTCGGAGTAGGATGCATCGGCGCCGGCGGCAAGCACCTGTCCGCCGGCGTAGGTCGAAGTTGGAGGTGCCCATGACCGTCGATCTCGAAGGACGCTCATTCCTCAAGCTGCTGGATTTCTCACCGGACGAGATCCGCGCGCTGCTGGCTCTTGCGGCCGATCTCAAGGCCAAGAAGAGGGCTGGAGTGCGAGGACGATCTCTCGATGGGCTCAACATCGCTCTGCTCTTTGAAAAGCCTTCGACTCGGACGCGCTGCGCCTTCACCGTTGCCTGTATCGATGAGGGCGCCCATCCCGAGTATCTCGGCAAATCGGACATCCAGTTCGGCAAAAAGGAGACGGTTGCCGATACAGCACGGGTGCTCGGGCGAATGTTCGATGGCATCGAGTTTCGGGGTTTCGCTCATGAAACCGTGGAAACTCTCGCCGAGTTCGCCGGCGTGCCGGTCTGGAACGGCCTCACCGACCAGTGGCACCCGACCCAGCTGCTGGCCGACGTGATGACCATCGAGGAGGAGTTCGGCAGCCTCGAAGGGAGGACTCTGGCCTATGCCGGTGACGGTCGCAACAACGTTGCCAATTCGTTGATGGTCGGCTGCGCCAAGCTTGGCATGAACTGCCGGATCGTCTCTCCCGAAGAGCTCTATCCGGAGGAGGATCTCGTGGCAGCGGTGACCGAGATCGCCCGGGCCACCGGCGGGTCCCTGGTTGTCACGTCCTCGATCGAGGACGGGGTGGCCGGCGCCGACGCCATCTACGCCGATGTTTGGGCTTCAATGGGGGAGGAAGAGCTGATCGCCGAGCGTATCCGAGTTCTCGGTCCTTACAAGGTCACTGAGGCCATGATGCGACTCACGGGCAAGGCGGAGACCATTTTCCTGCACTGTCTTCCCGCCTTTCACAACCTGGAAACCGAGGTCTCGCAGAAATATCCGGAGATCCAGGAGGTCGATGATGCGGTCTTCGAGGGACCGCAGTCGCGGGTCTTCGACCAGGCCGAGAATCGCCTCCACACCATCAAGGCGGTCATGGTCGCCACCCTCGGGAGGTGAATTTCGGGGGACCGATGCACCTGAAAGAACGAATGATGCCGATACGGGAAAGGACGAGGACATGAAAAGAGTAGTGGTATTTGGAGCCGGGTTGGTGGTTCGCGCTCACGTGCGGTATCTGCTCGATCAGGGGTTCGAGGTGACCGTCGCAAGCCGCACGGTGAGCAAGGCGGAGGACATCATCGATGGCCACCCCAGCGGCACGCCGATGGCATACGACATCACCGCGGCGCCGGAGAAGCTCGAGGCGATCATCGCCGACCATGATGTGGCGGTCAGCCTGCTGCCATGGCAGTTTCACCCCCAGGTGGCGCGGGCATGCCTCAACCAGGGCAAGCACATGGTGACCACCTCCTATGTCCAGGACGAGATGAAGTCCCTCGATGCCGAGGCCAGGGAAAAGGGCGTGATTCTCTTCAACGAGCTCGGGGTCGATCCCGGCATCGATCACATGACGGCGATGAAGGTGATCGATCGCGTCCAGGCCGAGGGCGGCGAGGTGACGACCTTCCAGTCCTACTGTGGCGGTCTGCCGGCGCCCGAGGCCAACGACAACCCGTTCGGCTACAAGTTCTCGTGGAGCCCCCGCGGTGTGCTGCTGGCCGGCCTCAACGATGCCCGCTACCGCCGCGATTCGAAGATTATGGACGTTCCCGGCGAGGAGCTCTTCGACCACGTGTGGAAGGTACCGGTCGTGCTCGGAGGCGAGACCTTCGATCTCGAGGGCTATCCCAACCGTGACAGCATGCCCTATACCGAACCCTACGGCATCAATCCTCGTGATGTCATGTTTCGAGGCACCCTGAGGTTTGCCGGCTGGTGCGCCACCATGAAGCAGGTGGCGCGGCTGGGTTGGCTCGGAACCGAGGGTATCGACGGCCTCGAAGGCAAGACCTACGCAGATCTGACGGCTCGCCTGATCGGCGCTGATGCGGGGCCTGATCTCAAGGTGGCGGTCGCCGACCACCTCGGGATCTCGGCCGACGGTCCCGAAACCTCGAATATGGAGTGGCTGGGTCTCCTCGGTGGAGACGAGCTGCCGGGTCCGAGCGCCCCGGTCGACATTCTCACCGCCCGAATGCTCGAGAAGATGTCGTACGCCGAGGGCGAGCGAGACATGTTGGTGCTCCAGCACACCTTTGTCGCCGAGTTTGCAGACCGGACCGAGCACATTACCTCGACCATGATCGATTACGGCATCCCGGGAGGCGACTCCTCGATGAATCGTACCGTCGGTCTACCGGCGGCCGTGGCGGTGCGCTTCATCCTCGAGGGGCGCTTCACCCAGCCCGGAGTGCAGGTCCCTGTGATGAAGGAGTTTTACAAACCGGCCCTCGAAGAGCTCGAACGGCTCGGGATCCAGTTCGACGAGACCGTGGAAACCGTCTCGAGCTCTTGATTTTTGTGTCACGGACGGTTTGCGAGCGTCGTAACTCATCCTCGTCGGCGAGTGGGTGGGCGAAACGTGCTGACGTTCAAACGTTCGACGTTCTAACGTTACAACGCAGTGACGCGGGGTGGGCGGGAATTTCTCAACCCTCATTTCGATTTTGTCACGAGGGTCGTATCCGCCTCCCGGCCGACCGGGTGGGGTTCCAGGTCGCCACGATTCTGAAATTGTCGATGTACCAGCCGTCCCAACCATCGCAGCGGTTGGTTCCGAAATCAAAACGGATGCGGATCGTGTCCCCGGGCTCGGCCACCGAGCCGAGGTCAATCTGGGACTGCCCCCAGTAGCCTTCCACCACACCTTCATCCTGCCCGGAAAACGCCGGCTCCCCGGCGAGCGGGTTGGCGGTCTGCGAGTCGCGAACCTCGTCGTTGTAGGCGTTGAAGAGAAAGGCATCGGTGTTCACGAGCCGGTAGGACCCTCCGTTGACGCTGATCTTGAGGTTGCCGCCATCCGCCTCGGGCTCGGTGGCGACATAGTGGTCGAACACCAGCACCATCTCCTGGACATCGGTCGGCAGTGCGATCGAGGGGCTCTCGAGGTGCATCACGCCCGATTGGTCGTCACCGTTGATGTTGCAGTCACCGAGGGTCCGGCCGTTGACCGCGAAAAAGGCACCGCCCCAGCCGTTTCCTGGAACCTCAGATCTCCACTCCCAGTCGTTGCTTCGGTACCCGTCGTTGACGCCGCGGTTGCTGCGCTCCCATGGCGGTCCGGGATCTGTGTCAAAAGTCTCGGAATAGACCACCCGGTCCTCCCAGAGGGGTGGGGGGTCGGCCTCCAGGACTGTTTCAAAGTCGCACTGGACCGGGGACATTCGCATACTGACCGCCAGCATGGCGGTGGCCACCTGTTGACAGTCGAAACCGTCGATGACCTCGGCCGACGCTTCGCCGGTCAACAGATCGGTGAGCTCGGCCCCTTTCAGGTCGGAGCAGCTGAGCTCGAGGTAGTCGGCGTGCTCGGCGAAGCCGGATGCCGGGACCTGGTAGGTCGACATCGCCCGCCAGTAGATGTGGGCGGCCTTGGTCAATCCGATCGCGGCCACGGTTCGCCGATCGTAGGTGCCGCCGTCGACCAACAGCGCAAAAGCGTGATTGGGAATGCCGCTGTTTGAGTGGATTCCGCCGGGGCCATACGTTCGATTGCAGCGGTAGCTTTTTCGAACCGAGCCGGGGTCGGCAAAGCACATCGGGTTCCAGAGATCGCGAATGGCACCGAAAGGAACGGTGCCCTCACCCACGAGCCACCGAAGCGATTCGTCGTTGGCTTCGTTGGCTGCGATCGTGGCCGTCAGATTCTGGGCCAGCGCCGCCTTGAGGATGTCGCCGTCCGATCTACCGACGGAGGTTGCGGGCACTGGGTTCAAGGCGCCCCCGCCGACCCAGCCGACGGACTCGTCCCCAGAATTGATATAGATCGCGGCCGCCGCACCGGCATCGCGAACGTTGACCATCTTCTCCCAGTCTGCGCACCCCCCGCCATCGAGAAGGGCGATCTTCCCTGCGGTGAACCCGGACAATGGCTCGCAGGCGTCGCCGGTCGCGCCGACGCCGTCATCGACCAACTCGACCTGTCCGCTGACGCTCCACGGCGGCTGTGGGTTGCCGCTCGCCTCGCTGGAGATGTAGACACCGCTTGCCAACACGGGGGTGTGAACCTGGAGGGTCGTCGAGGAATTGGTACTCCCCAGGGTCGAGCATGACCCATCACTTCTCAGCGGCGCGGGGTCGTCGAAATCGCCGTCGCTGAGGAGATCCACCAGTTCGCCGAAGATGTCCGAGTAGCTCTCGTTGAGGGCGCCGGGTTCATATGCGTAGATGAGGCCGTGCGTGTGCTGGGTGTAGGCGTGAACCCACTCGTGGGCGACCACGTCGTCGACCACCATGCCGTAGCAGAAGTTGGTTGACTCGCCGTCCCAGGCGGCGTTTGGCGTCGGACACAGGTGGTCCGTCCTCTCATAGATCGAGTGCATCGCGCCATTCCGCGCGTCATATGAAATCTGCTCTCCGCGACTGAGGTGAGCGAAGAGATCAAACGTCGCACCCGAAATGTCGATGATGTTGTTGACCTCCAGATCGCGGCGTTCGGTCTCGAGGCCTCTGAACGGGAGGGAGTCGCCCTCCTTCCAGATCGGGTTCGGCCGCTCATAATGATGGATGAACCGCCGCACAGAATGGATGCCCTCAACGTGATCCACGACGCTGCCGTCGTGAGCATCGATGTAGACCAGCTCGCGGAGGGGTTTCGGGTGCGTGACCTCGACCTCCCACACCAGGTGGGTGCTGCCGGTGATCCCTCGGGCGAGGCCGGCGCGAAACACATAGAGCGTTGTGGACGCCGCGACCGGTTCAGTCCAGTCCAACCCGTGCCGTCGGGCGACCAACTGTGTCGCGATCTCTCCGGCGGCCGGTCCGTTGAGGCTCGGGAAAGGGTCGATGTCGATTCCCGGCACGGTGGTGCCGTTGATGGTCACCAGCGAGCCGTGGTCGTCGAAGTGAAGCTTCAGGACGGCTCCGAGTACGGGAATGGCTTGGTGGAACTGGCTGTAGCTGAGGTGCGTCGACCCGAGATGATCTGTGCTGCTCGCCTGAAGCACCAGCTGACTCTCCGGATGGTCTATTCCAAACGCCGCGCCGTGTTGTCTGAGAAATGCCCATGCCGTCTGCTCGACCGAGTGGCCGCCGAGCCCGATTGCCCTGGAAGGAATCTGCACGAGAAACGGGGTCCGCGTTGCCGGGTTGCGGGAAACCGTCAGTGCGCCGCCGGTGTCGGCGGCCAGTCGGTCCAGAGCCCGTAGCAGCGTGCGCTCTGCGGCGTAGGCCGGATCCGCGGATTCAGCCGCGGCGGCGAGAGCCGGGGTAAGAAGTGTCGACAGGACCGACAGGGTGGCGATGGCCGCAATGCGGAGGATCATCGTGCCCTCCCGAAGTCACACCTGTCCTCGATCCGCGACATGGCGGCGACCGGTCGCTCCTTGGAAAACACCATCACCACGAATTCTGCCAGCATCGCCAATGGCATAGCAAGGGGTGTGCCATGAAATCGTTGGTCGGCGCCTGCTATCCTGCTCGACCGTGACTGACGTCCTCCGCCACCGCGCCCTGATGGTTTCGGGCTCGATCGACCGCGCGATCCTCCACCTCGGAGCGCCGGCGGCGCTGGCGGCGTTGCTGCAGGCCGGTTTTCTGGTGGTCGACACCTTCTGGCTCGGCAAGGTCGGCCCGGTGGCCCTTGCTGCGGCGTCGACCGCCGGATTCACCATGTGGCTTGCCCAGACCCTCGGTGAGGGTATGGCTTCTGGTTCCGGTTCGGTCCTGGCGCGGGCTGTCGGAGGCGAAGACCACGGTGGCGCTCGCCGTGCGGCGGCTGCCGGCCAGACCCTGGGTGTGTGGGGCTCGGTGATCGTTTCGGGTATGGGTCTGTTGCCGAGCTATGCGGCGTTTGGCTTCATGGGGACCTCGCCCGCGGTGACCGCCGAAGGTCTGCGCTACATGTGGGTCATTCTCGCTGGAATGCCCCTTTACTTTGTCTTCGTGTGGCTGTCGGCAGCCTTTCGCGCGGTCGGCGACGCACAGACCCCGCTCAAGTTGCTGGCTGTGGCGGGCGCGGTGAACTTGGTGCT